>JAMWDA010000076.1 GCA_023818995.1 Candidatus Omnitrophota bacterium | reverse complement strand
CCTTACAATACCATGCACTTCGTATCCCTTATTTAATAGTAATTCTGCTAAATAAGAACCATCTTGCCCGGTAATGCCTGTTATTAATGCTTTCTTCATTAGTAATCTTTCATATTTTTACCTATTTTCCCATTAATTTAGCTGTTTTCTCAGCTAATTCGCAATAGTAACTAACGGGTGCTTCCTCATCTCCTGTCTCTAAATAAGCTCGTGCAGGACAATGGTAACAAATAGAACGTAACCGGCAATCTATACATTTAGAATCAGTCTTAAATTTCTCTTCCAATAATTGAGGGAAAACTTTATAGAATCCCTCTCTAAAAGAAGTATCTTTTAAATCTATACTGAACTTATCCGAAAAAACACAAAATTTAAGTTTACCGTAAGGATTAATAAAAAATTGATTCATCCACGCATTACAACGATAAAGATAAATTCTATCTCTCTTAAAATCAGGTAAATCCGATTCTAAAGATTTTTTGTATTCACTCCATATATCCTCATCTTGCTTCCTTAATTCTAATAGCTCTTCAAAAGAAAGTCTATAATCACAGGGTATCTTATTTCCATTAAGACGAGGATATATCATAGGGTCATATCTAAAATGATACTTACCATTTCTTTTGCCTAAAAATTCATCAGCAAAAATTTTAATTTTAACTAACTCATCTTTATTCTGTTTTAAACAATTAGCTTTTAGAATAAGTGGTATATTGATTTTCTTAATCTCTTGAATATTTGTTATAACTTTTTTAAAAGAACCCTCTTTACGAGTAATAGTTTCATAAGTTCCTTGAGTAATGCCATTCAAAGTAATCTCTATACAATGAGGAGGATATTTAGAAAAATATCTTAACACTTTATCAGTTAAATTATAGCCATTGGTAAAAATAGTGATAATAAAACCTTTCTTTTTGGCGTATAAGAAAATATCCAGGAAATCATCCCTAATAAAGGGGTTACCTCCTGTAAAAACAATATACATACAACCCTCGTCTTTAATAATATCTAAAATATCTTTCCATTGAGAAGTTTCCAATTCCCTCTCTTTATCTTCTGAACCTTTACAATAACAGTGCACACAATTTAATTCGCAACGATAAGTAAGTTCTAATTGACCTTGTAAAGGCGATATTCCCTTCTTCCTCACAAGCATACTGTATAAATAACCAGAATTAACTTCTCGCATTTCTCCATATTGTTAATAACAATTACCCCTTAATAAATTAATAATCTAAGAAGCGAAAGAAAAGGAAGCGCTCCTCTGTGCAGTATGGTCAAAATCTTCTATAGGCAATACATCATGAAAACAAATTTCCATAGTTGTGTGCAAACGGCCAGAGCAAATTGTGATTATCGGAGTCTCTCCCTTAGCAACTCCCCATAATCCTGTTCCTGCTTTCGTCTCCACATCATAACAATTACAATCCAAAACTGCTTGTTCAGGATTTAATTTTACCCGTAGAACCTGTGGTTTAAATTTTGGTTTTCTAATCATCTTTTATCCTCCTAATTTTTTTACAAAATCTAAGATTTTTTCTCCCAATGATATTTCCTTTCAAGAGCCATTTTAAAGTTATACTCTAATTCTACCTCTCCTACAGAATACCAGCCTTCTTGTTCTCTCTCACATTCTCATAAATCACTTTCTCAGCTTCTAAAACCTCTTTAACAAAATAACTACTCTCAATTAAATCTAAAAATTCTTCACAGGATAACTTTTACCTTAATTCTTTTTAATATCTTTACTATACTCTTTAGTTCATAATCCATTACTTTATTGCCTTTATCTCTAATAAATCCTTCAAAAGATTGTTCATTTCTTTCTCTACTTCCTCGGCTGTGCTATCAAATTCTTTTAATATTTGTTTTTTTATCTGGGCAATCGTTCTCTTACCATTTATTAACTCCCAAACTCTAGACGCAGATTTATTTAGAGTATAAATACAATTAATCTCATTAGAACTCCTATAAATTGGTAAAAGTATTGTTTCATCCTCAATAACTCTTGTAACCATATTGGGATTCTTACGTAAAACTTTGTTTTCTTGCATATACAACCCTCCTATTTCATAGTTTTTATCTATGTATAGAACTAAACATAACTATCTAATTTCTTCTCTAAAACAAGTATCTTTTTCATTATCTTATCTTTTGCACCTTGTAGATATCTTGTCTTTTTAAATATTTTTATAAATTCCTTATAACGCAATTTAATATATTTTATTATATCATCTTTGTTATCTAAATGAACAGAAATTTTTAACATCCGCAACAATAATTCCACATTGTTTCCACCCAATCTACTTGCATCCATATAGAATTTTAATGCACCATAAAAATCCTTTTCTTTCTCCAAAATAAACCCTAAAAAAATATAAGCCTGAGGATGTAAAGGGTCAATACCTTTATATTTTATAAATAATTCTTTTGCTTTTTTAAAGTTTTTTAATGCAAATTCTAATTTGGCTAATTCTAACAAACTATTTTTCTCTACATCAGAAAAAAGTCCATTATCTTTTGCATTCATCAAGGCAGATAGAAAAAATTTATGTGCTTTTTTAAGATTCCTTCTTTTAAATTCAATCTTACCCAATCCCAATAAGGAAGCAGGATTTTTAGGATCAACTCTATGAATCTTTAAGAATTCTTCTTCTGCACGCCGTAATTTCCCTAATCCTAAATAAAGAAAACCATAATTATTATCAGCAACTCTATAGGTAGGATTAATCTCTATTGTCTTACGATAATAATATTTATTGCCCGAAGAGAGAAAAAGTTTAAAATAGTTAGATGCTTTATAGCTATTTTCCAATCGTTTCTTAAATTCTTGGGGAGAAAAATAGTAAGCAATCTCATCACCCAAATATTTATATTCTATAGGTGTGTAACCACCATTAACCGAATAAGCAATAGTTATAATGTGTGGTTGTTTTATTTTATTTTTTAATTTAGCTACTAAATCCCGCGGGTTAAACCATACCTTACGCTGTCCAATCATTTTATAATTTTCAGCATATTTAATGCTATCTATAACTAAAAAATCAGTATCTATATCTAATAAAACTTTATGCCTTATTGTGGGTAATCTATCTAAAATACAAATAAAAAAATTTCTTCCTAATATTGTTGTTTTAACTATTCCCCTCTTAGGGCTATTATTTTTTAAATCTAAATAGTAGTGTGCTAATCTAAATAATTTTTCTCTTTTACACAATCTACTTAGCATACTCTTTATCAATTTAAATGATTCTTTAAATTTTTCTAACCCTCCCGGAATTACCCAATATAAATCTCTCACAATCCCCTCACGGATAGCTGGATATATATAGTTACCAATATTTATCTGTTTATCAAAATCTTTCTCGTATTTTTGAAAAGCAAGGCTTATTTCTAATTCTCTTTTCAGATACTCTATAGTGGGTGCCTTATAGATTATTTCTCTTATAGGAAAGGCATGATAAAACCCAAAGTCTAAATGTGAATCTATATGAACTAAATCAAAACATCTTATTTTTCTTTTCCTCCAGATGTCTAAAGCCTCATTGTGATTTTCTATGAGAAATATGTTTTTCATTACAGTAATAACTTTTTAACTAATCTTATTATCCTACTAATATAAGGAGAAATAATAACAATAATCCTACTAAATATAATTTGTCTATTACCCAAAAGACTATAGATTCTATTATGTTCAATAACTCCTATTGCTTTCCCTAAAACCATCTCCTCGCTAATTAACTCGGGTTGGGAATAAGAATTGTCTCCTCTCAAATAGAAAATGTATTTATTACATTTATTTGATTTCCTTACAAGGCGATGACAAACTAAATTGTCATCTCTCTTATACAAAACTATGTCTCCTATTTTTAGCTCTTGGGGTAATATCTTCTTAATGATTAACTTTTTTCCCTCTTTAATAAATGGCCACATACTAAAACCTCTAACTTCAAAGAAAAATAAATCATCTTTATAAAAATTTATTGCTGACATCTGGATATGTGAAACTATATTATTAAAAATCAATTAACATTCTTCGCAGAGAGTAAATAATTCGCCATCTATAGTAAAAATCTGTTTTTTTATCATAAGGCTCTAATCCATAGAATTTAGCAAATTGTTTTTGAGGAATATTTATTATATAACGAAAAGATTCAATTAAACTATCATATAAAAGAAAATAAGACCATAAATAAATATATTTTGTAGCGTAGTTTAACTTTAAAGGGAATGTATTCATTACAATAAACTCTTTTATTATTTTCCTTTTCATACCGCCCAATCTCAACTTTTTCCATATAAAAGTTGGCACAAACTTTAATTCATAGAAATAATTCGCATGAGAAAGAAGGAAAAAAACTGATGAATTTATTCCATATTCTTTACTCTTATCTAAAATATAGTTCCAATCGAGTTTATTACCATACTTTTTTAGTAAAAGGATAGTATCAAAAGCATATTTACCTTTTAAAATCTTACCAAAACGACGATTATGCAAGGCTAAACTAAAGAGTGTGTCTTCGTTGGACAAAAACTCTATCTTTCTACCATCTATTTCAACTTTTTTTATCCTCTTCCATAATTCTCCTAAAATTATCCTATTCTTCCTTTTAAAATCAATCGCCCAATGTAACTCAATATAGAACATATTATTTTTATGGTTAGAAAAACATATATGACAATGATACTTTCGCCAGAAACTCTCTTTTAAACCACCTAACTCTTTTTTGTAACCTAATTTATAAAGGATATTTTCTGCTACATCCATATCTTCTTCTCTAACTAAAAGGTCTATATCTGAAAACATTCTAACTATGTTAAAGTCCTTGATAAAAGAAATGCCCTTTAAAGGTAAAATAACTACCCCTTTATAGCTAAAAATATCCCATATTCTTAAAAATTCTTTCCACAGATATTCATTACGCAATAAATAGTAATAATAATTGCTCCTTAATAATTCTTTAAAATCTAATGGTAGAAATAACTGATAATCTTTAAAAATCATATAGAAAAGAGGTAGTAATTCATGATAGCATAAATATTCTCTTAACTTTTGCCAATCAATTTTCCCCTTAGAAAAAATATCTTTTATATTTTCTTTACCATCACCATCCACAAACTTTTTAATACCTAATAGAATTAAATCTTTCTCAGGTGTATTTTTTAAAAACATCTCACTTCCTATCCTTAGATACTTCTTTTTCTTAAAACAACTATATATTATATTCTACAACATTTATTGCATCTTTCTTTATCGTTTCCCCAACAAATACTTCCCTACTTCCAATCCCATCCTAATAGATTGATCCAGATTATTGTATTTAAATAAACCTGAGCGACCGCATAGAATAAGATTAGTAAAATTATTTAAATACCCCATTATAGTATTTAAGCTCTTTTCGTAACCTAACTTATAAATGGGATATGCCCAGGGGACTTTGACTATAAAATAATCTTCCACCCTATCTCTTATATCAAATCCTATATCCTTTAAATCACTTATACATCTATCAAAAATATCCTGAGTAGATAAATTATAAATATTATCTCCTTTTTTACAAGCAATCTCTAAAGATAAAGAACTTTTACCCTCAGGAACCATTAAACTACTCCAATTAAAGGGCATCTGTATCCTATGAAACAAGATATTTGGATTAGGAAAATAAATCCACTGGTTATTGTTTATATTTTCTCCTTTTATTAAAATATTCAATATTATCAATGAACGAAAATTAATACTCTGTGTTGATCGTGAGATAATCTCATTATTATTTATAAATCTAACTAATTCGGTTATAGGTAGAGTTGAAATAAAAAAATCACCTTCAATATACCCTTTATTACTTAAGACAGCAATAATTCGGTTATTCTCTATCACTACTTCTTTAACTCTACCCCCACAGATTATCTTTCCGCCTCTCTTCTCAATTTCTCTCGCTATTCTCCTTGCTATTTCTCCTATCCCTCTTTTAGGGAAATAGAAGTGTTTAATAAAAGAGCGATGCGAAGAAAAAAATTTATCTACTAATAAATCTGTCGCTCTTATAAGGGGGATTCGTTCTCTTGCCCAATCTGCGGAAATCTCAGTAGGTTCAATACCCCAAAATTTCTTTGTATAGGGACCAAAATAATCATTGTATAATGCCTCTCCAAACTCTCCTACCACCCAATCTCTAAATGTAAGAGGATGGTATTTACTGCTACCTCTTAAAAGATAATCCTTCACATATTTAAAAAACCTCTTAGCTTCTATTTTCTGAAACAAATCCATTATTTCTAAGGGGTATTTCAGATAATGATTATTAAACCAAATCTCACTTTTTCTCTTAAGATGAAGAAGATTATCTTTCATAATGCCCTTTACAAAATCCATAATTTCCTTATCTTCAGTAAAGAAACGGTGCCCTCCTAAATCAAAATAAAAACCTTTATATTCTATCGTTCTTGCTAAACCGCCAACTTCATCCTCTGCTTCAATAATCTCTACAGGTATACCATCTAAAACTAATTTAAACCCTGCACTTAATCCCGCTATACCTCCCCCAAGAATAACTACTTTATTATGTTTAGATATCATATTAAATTTTAAGATAAATTCTTCTCTCTATTATCCTTACCATCTTCTAAAGGAAGGATACACAAACACCATAAAAGGTGACTTTCTAACGAAATAAGCCCACCAATATACAGAAATGAAGGTACTGGTTTGGCCAATAAAATAGCTCGTAACCAGCCATATTTACAAGAAACCCTATAAAACTAAGGATAACCATTGTTAGATAAAAATGCATATTGGTATTGTCTTTTAAAGCTCTTAACTTAAGCAGCCCTTTCTTTAAAATAGATAATATAAAAATAAAAAAAGCTAAAAAACCAATTACCCCTGTCTCGGCTAAAAGAGTAAGATACATATTATCAGCAATCATATACTCATAAGGCACATTATACTTTAGTTGATAGAATTCATAGAATCTTATTCTAAAGTGCTGAAACCCTATACCGGTTAGAAAATATCTGGTTAGTATTCTTATAGTCATAAAGATACGTTCCATCCTAAATGAAGAGGCTATCCCTCCTTGCCCTATCAATAAATTAGTACCAAATCTATTTAAAGGATATGGTAAATTTACTGTTCCCAAAATTATTATTACTATAATCATCAAAAATATTAACATACTTTTGTATCTTTTTCTTATAAAAAAATAGATGGTAATCATTGACACTAAACCCAAAAATGCTCCCCGGGAAAATGTCAAGATTAATACCACTGTTCCTAATATTATACCTATTATACCTATAAAGCGAGCAAATCTCTTTTGGCATTTAAATAAGAAAAAACTAAAAGGTAGTGAACCTACAAAATAAGTTCCCAAAGGAGCAGGATTAAACTGTGTAGACATTGGTCTAACAAATCCTGTTATATAGCGTTTATAAAAAAAATTATTTAGCCACTTCTCATATAGAGGATTGTAAGCAAATAAAATCTCAAATATACCACCTAAAGCAACTATAATGCTTACTAATGAAATTATCTTGGCTAATAAATAAAGACCTTTTTCTGTAGATGAAATCCCTCCGGTTAAATAATAAATACATACAAGGGGAATAACTAAATCAAGATAGGTTTTAAATGCCACGAGTTTCTCTGAGTCAAAAAAAATATTTATTGACCAAGCTAATAATA
>JAMWDA010000075.1 GCA_023818995.1 Candidatus Omnitrophota bacterium | reverse complement strand
AACTGCTGAATAAGGCGAGGTAACTCCTGCTGAGATACAGCCTTATCATTCAATTCATCTAATGCTTTCCTAATTTTCTCTATCTCCTGAGGAGGATTAGGTATTGTTCTAACCAAACTTTCTGCTCTCTTTAACTCCTCTTGCTTGGTTTCTAATTCCTTCTTTACACTCTTAGAATATTTTGATAAAGGTCTACCTAAAAAGAATATTAAAGCAAAAATAAATAGCACCTCAGAAATAGCGGTAATAATAGATTTTAATTGATAGTTTCTAATAGTATCCTCCTTCTAATTCAGATATTTCAATACACTAACTCACAAACTATCTCAAAATTAGCCTTAGGCAAAGCTGAGTATATATCTCTCTCTGTAGAAACCGGCCGAACATTTGTAAAGAAAGGGGATTCTTCTAAAGCAACGAAGTACTGAGAAATAGCTAAATCAATAGTAGTGTATTCAGCAAAAACCTCACCGATAAGGTGGAGTTCCTTTTTACCAGATTGTATCTTAATTTCCAATCTCTTAAGTGATATGCCCTGAGGTGTAATATTACTTAACTCCTTCAATATTCCCCACCACAATGGTTGCCTACCAATAGCATCTTCAAGCAATGCTTTTCTCTCTGTAAGCACACGTTTCATCGATAAGTACTCGTTAATTTTCCTCACCATTGGTTCTAACTTAGCAATTTCTGTTTCAGTGGTAGTAATAATTTTCTTATAAAGCAAACATTTCCAAAAGTAAAAAGAGTAAAAACTCAATATAATGGCAAGAAGTAAAAGAAAAACTACTCTCGTAAGAGTAGCTAAGAAAACAACTTTCTGTTCTAACTTTTCCTTAGGAGGTAAAAGATTAACTCTTCCTCCTCTATTTATACATAAACCTATTGATGCGCTTAAATGAGGACTTGCTTCCTCCATAACCAACTCATGTCTAAAAACTGCGGAATCCTGCCATCCTTTAACAATCTTTAAAGGATTAAGTAACTGAATATTAACTATACCTAAATTCTTAAGATTGGACTGCAAAAACTTATCTATATTTTTAAGTCTTGAGCTACCACCGGTAATATAAAGACATTCAATCTTCTCAGCATGGAATGTACGGTAATAGTAATTTATCGTTCTGGACAATTCCGTATGTAATCTCTCCATAAGTGGTCTTAAAGCAACAGCTATTTGATTACCTTTGATTACCCCAAAGTCAGTAAAATACTCTAAAAAAACCTCCTCTTCAAGAGGAATACCACATTGGCGTTTTATCTTCTCAGCATTATCATAAGTTAAATTATCTATACCTAAATTACTCATAGCTTTCATAACCGCGGATGTAAATTGTTCCCCTCCAATAGGTATCTGTCTACTAAACTGGAGAACTCCTTTCTTATATAAACTCAATACACTCTCTTTTGCTCCCATATCCAAGATACTTACGTAATCAGTATCTCCTACCATATATCTAACAAGATTACCTAAAACATCGGGGATAAGATAAACTGCTATTGGTCTAACGCCAATCTCTTTAAAGATAGAAATACTCTCCTCCAAAGCATACCTATCCATAGCAAGACAAGTTATCTGAGAAGTAAATCCTTTTTCATCTTTAACTTTATCCGTAACAAAAAAATTAAAAATAATACTGCTTAAATCTACCTGGAATGGTAATTTTTTCTTTAATTCTATACTTATCACCCCTTTTATATCCTTTTCGGATATAGATGGTATGCTAAGAGAAAATATATATGCTCCGCTCCCCCAAATAGCTATCCTACCTATAGAAGTTCTTGGTCTTGTCTCGGAAATGAATTCTCTTAAAAACTCTACAATAAACTTCTTCCTTTCCTTAGGGTTATCTTTTACTTGAGAAGGTAAAGCACGCACACGATAGTTATTAACTACATAACTATCATGCGCTCTACGTATCTGAACTATCTTAATATAGTGGCTACCTATATCTAAACCAAGGATACACTGTGTGGCAAGAAAAAAATCCTTTACTGTAGAGATAACCTCAACAGAGGAAATCTTAGCAGAAAATTTTTTATCTTTCTTTTCGGTAATTTCCACTTCATCTTAAATTCTACAAGGAAGGTATATGGGTGTCAAGGGATTAAATCACTCTACTTGTTTCCACTCCCAAATAAGTCCTCTATTCTTCATCATCTCTTCTACATTTCTTAATGCTTCCCTGCTAAAAAGAATAGCATTATTTCCCTTACCGTTAGGTAGGAAGAATTGTTTGCCTTCCAAGATCACCGAACCTATAATCATTGTCTTAGCTATATCTACTCCCCCACTAAAAACACTTAAATTATCTAAGCTCGTCCCTGCACAGTTTCCTGCATCGATATCCTTAGCAATAAAAGAACCTTTAAAAGTAGCACTATTACCTACAGTTAAATTAGCTGAAGGTATATAAAGATTACACTCTATATGGGAATTATTACCAAGGGTAAGTCCACTTGTTCCTGCAATATAGATAATAAGATTTCTTGCATCTAACCCACTACCTGACTTAGGTTTAATATTAGGGTTATTACCCATAGTTAAACTTTGGGTAATTCTTAATTCGCTCGTTGAACCTTCATATTGAATTGTTCCATTATTACCCATGGTAAGCTTCCTTATATTGTATACTCCTCCTGTAAGTTTTAAGGTGCAATTATTACCAAAAGTAATATCCCTATACGTTCCCGGAAGCAAAGTATAAGCTTGATTATTTCCTTTACTGATATCTACTGTTCCTGAAGAAAAATTGGGAAAATCTGGTAAGGATACTCCCTTAAACTCGTAAGGATGTATATCATCTCCTTCCAATTTAAAATTTGTCCCGTGGTTAAGACTATTACGATAGAGATTACCTCCTATAGTAACGTTATTACCTAAAATTATCCTATCACAACGCACATCTCCACCAATACGAGCATTGTTACCAGCGGTAATTTCATAACCCATAAGAGAACAATCTGTCTGTGTATCTAAATTGTTACCAATAGATAATCTACCTGATAAAGAATTAACTCCCAATGAACCGGTTAATACTTTAAGGTTATTACCAATAGTCATCTCATCCAATGCTAAAAGAACAAAATCACCAACTCCTCTATCTTGCCCCCCACTACCTTCTAAAGAACAAAGGGTTACTTCTGTATCTGCCTCTGTATTATTTTGAAAAATAATTACTAATCCATACCATACTGCGCTTCCTTCCATAACAAGACGAGAAGATACTCCTGTAGGATTGCGGTCATTTATAGCAAGCACACCATAACCTTTAAAATCCCCTTTCAAAGTTATATTAGCATTATCTACAAATACTATCTTATAATCAGAAGGACCTCCAATAACACCTCCTTCATAGATAACATCCTTATTAATTATAATATCTGCTTTCTTACTGAAATAATCCACTACTCCTTTAACATTAATATTCTCTACTCCTGTTTGTATAGGTGGAACACCTTCTAAATTTATATCCTCATAGAGTATAGAAAACTCATCTTTATTAGTGGTAACTGACGGACCATCCTCCGAACCAACCAGTTCACCTAAGATATTATGATTAAACCCGCTAATAAGCGCTGTATCAGGTAAAAGCGAAGAACCTTTCAACTCTAACCGATAGGTATACTCTCCCTCTCTGCCCATAAAATTTAATGCTCCCAAATGAGCTAATTCTGAAAGACTATATGACCTACCCTCAATTACTACTTTTTTTGCTTCTTGAGCAAAAGACATATTTATTCCCAATAATAAAATCACAAGAAAAATAAAACTTTTTCTCATTATTACCTCCTGTTAACGATCTTTTTATCAGCAATTTATCCCTCTTTTATTATACCATATATTACAAAATAGTTCCAACTATAAGTTATTGACAATCAATATGTTCTATTCTAAGATAGCACTTATACTCCCCACGGTTATAATAATCTTATCTTCGCTTTGAGTACAATATATCTTATAAGAGAACGTGTTTTTACCTGTAGGAGGGATATGATAACTTTCTTCTAAATACTCTTTACCTTCTAAAAAAGAACAATCCTGAGTAGATTTAGCTAATTGTTTTGCTCTAGCTACCCCGCTATCTGTGGTATAGAAAGCTAATTCTGACCTATACGTTTTTGCTCCTGAAAAAAGTTCTATATTTAAAAGTATAGCTAAGAACATACTGATAATACCAGCGATAGCAATAAAAATAACCACCATTACTAAAACTTGTCCTTTACCCATTATTTACCTTCTTTGTCCACTTCGGGAGTGGACGCTACAGTGTCCACTTCGGAAGTGGACAATAGGTTAAATTATCTCATCCTCATATTTCTTAAAGTTACTAATGAATAAACACTATACGGTTCTCCATATTGAATAAAAGAAATATCAATACCTATAGAAAATACTCTCCCTTTTTGTTCATCGATAAGACAATTATCTCCCGAATTAAGGACATGATTCTTCTCATCCCTATAAGTGAATTGTAAGTTATTCACCCCTAAACACAGGGGAGAATTATTCCTCATAATTTTATCTTCTTCTAACTGGTAAGTAATCTCTTCATCGTTAACATTAGTAAAAACAATCTTAGCTACACAAGCTTCACTTATACAAGGAAACTGACCTTCTGCTTTTATCTCCCTTATATCTCTAACTAACCAATCCAAAGCCAATTTAGCTTGAGTTGAGATATCCTGGCGATGAGCTACTAATTTAAAACTCTCCACTACCTGCCATATGTAATTACCTAAAACAGCAAAAGATAATCCTAAAACAGTGATAACTATAACTAATTCAATAAGAGTAATGGCTTTATTTAAACGCATATGAACTTTAAAATTCACTACTTAGAATAACAGAAAAATACATATTACCCAAAAGGCTATGACTAACTACCACATCTATTCTTTTATAGTTTGTCTGGTAGTCTTGAGGTGTATCCAAGTTAGAATTATCAGGGTCAACATAGTAAACTGTTACCGAACGAGAAAAACCACTAAATCCGGAAATATTATTTTGAGTAAAACCATTGAAATCATCAATATCGTCCCAATTACCATAATTGCTACTATCCTCCCAACTACTACTATCTAAACCATAAGTTAAAGATTCGTAACCTAAATTAGAACTCCAGGGAGAAGTAGTATTCTCATCAAACCTCTTACTAATAATCTCTTCTAAAATGCCTCTACCTAAAATTGTAGCAGAAAAGACTAACTCTGCATTGGCGAGTTTATGCGTGACTTCACTTAAAGATAACAAAAGTACAGGGATAGCTAAACCAAATACTACAATCGTTACTATTAATTCCACCAAAGTTAAACTTCTTCTTACTCTTAATACCATCCTTAATAAGAACCTATTTTAATCTAACTTACAAAAACCTGTTTTAGGATAAACCACCACTTTAACTTGATTATCTTTATAATTCAAAACTATAATACCTTCTTCTGAGAGAGGATTACCGTTACCGTTTTTTGGTTCTCCCAAACTACTGAACCTTAAAATATTCGTTCCATCAAAAGAAGCACTATTTAAACTAATTCCTTTAAATTCACTATCAAGGGAGAAATCAACAATAAAATCTCCTTTAGTATAAGGATGCACATAATACATCTTACTACCTAAATCTTTCCTATAAACTTCGTATTTATTTAAAGAGGGGATAAATTCAATATATAGTTCCCTATGCTCAGCAATAGCTAATGTTTGAACATAACGTATATCAGCAACCAACTTCTTACCGGCAAGCTCTAACTTTACTCCATAATAGAAAGAGAACCTATTTACTGCTAAAATTAACAGTATACTCAAAATAGTTATCACCATAATCATTTCAATTATGGTGAAAGTAGAAAAACTTTTCTTAAAGGGATTTAATCTACGCACAGCATCAAGAAATGATTATAAAATTAGGGCTTATCTTGATGAGGAAACTTTTGGTAATTTACTGTATTTATCAATAATATCTTTAATTAACTTAGATAGCTCTTCTATATCTTTATTTTCCTTATTCAAAATTTTCACAAAATCCTCTAAAATATCCTTAGATAACTTTTCTTCCTGTTTATCTGTAGGATAAGTATTAGTATAATCCTTCTGTAATTGAGTTTGTAGTTCAATTATCTTCTTATTTGCTTCCTCTAATGATTTAGATAAATTCTCTTTATCTTTTAAAGCTATCTCTAACTTTTCTTTAAGTATTGCAATAACTTTTTTCTGCTCGTTTATCTCCTGTAAAAGAGAAGATATCTTACTCTTATCTTGGTGAAAAATCAAATCATTCTCTGTTACTTGAGCATAGCCATTAAAAAAACAAAAAATATCTACACATAAGTAAAATATAAATAACCACCTTTTTAATTTTTGTCTCATTATATTCTTATCTAAAATTATACTTTCTTCACCACTATTGTCAAACACAATCTAATAATGGCAAGGGAACGGGAATAGAAATTGTGTCCCCTCTCCCAAAGGATTAATAAAGATTAAACCCCAATTTTCTATTAGAATTTAATCTGTGGTAAAGTATATACGTTAGCAGATTAAAACTTCCTGGGTTAGAAATCTAAATGATCCACCGAGGGAAAACTCTTCAGAAAATCGCGTCAAAGAACTTAAATATGAGTTTAGTAGGGGAGGTTTCTGCCTACATAAATTTTATGCCACAGAACGAGCTTTCAGGATTGTGCTTATTATTTATAATCTACTTAGTCTTTTTAGACAGTCAGTATTAAAACAAAATACCCCCCTGCACTTTCCTCTATTAGTTTAAAATGATTTGTATTAGAAAACTCGATTACTAAACATGGCAAAGAAGAGATTTAGTTTCTAACGGAAAATTTAGGATAATATAATCTACCTTAGCAATAGCTATTTATTTAAACATCCCCCTCACCACAATATCAATAGCTTCCTCTTCTTCTAAACCTCTTGACATAAGAGTTTCTACCTGCTTCTTATCCACCCTACCTATAGCTGCCTCATGGGTAACTTTAGCAAACTCGTTCGTAACATTCACTATTGGTATAGCTTTTGCCTGAGCATTACCTTGAATAATCTCTATACAATCCACATGACCTTTTGCTTCAGGAGCAGTAGCATTAAGCTCATTAATTATCTCACTTATCGCATTATCTCTTACCGCAACTCTACTCTTAATTACTCCTTTGGAACCCCTACCTAAAAGATGCCCCACCTCCCTAATTTTTATTCTATCATCTCCATAACCATAAATTTTAGCTGTCATCTCTAAGGTGGAGTTATCCCTAATTTCAGATTCATAATCTAAATCAAAATATCCTACTCTACCTTTAAGTAAAGAAAAATTAGTTACTAAACTACTGTTTTTACCCATCTTAATCTTTGCCTTAGGGATAACTTCTACTCCTCCTTCTTCACCATGAAAATGAACTTCGTTATACTCGTAGTAAGAGTTATTACCTATATCTATATCTGCCTGCATTCTATGAATAATTTTAACAGCATTAGGGAAAACACAATGAGCAAGTAACTTAATTCCTCCCCCATCCTCAACTCTTACTTTCATATAAATTTCTTGAATACCTTCCTTAGGTAATATACCAAAACATAGATGAACCATATTCTCTATTCTTACTCCTTTCTCTACAACTACTGTTGCTTCTATACCATATTCTTTTTCTTTGGGTATTAAAACCAATCCTTTTACAGAATTCATCCCTATTACCTTATTCTTGTGGACCACTAAATGAGCTATATTAGATTGCTTAAATACAATTCTCCCACATAAAAGTTCTGCCACTATTATACCCCTCAACCAAGATACTCAAAAGAGCACACAGGGCAGTTGTTTACGCACATTTTGCACAGCACGCATTTTT
>JAMWDA010000074.1 GCA_023818995.1 Candidatus Omnitrophota bacterium | reverse complement strand
TTGGCAATAATTTAGATACTTTACTTTTCATCTTAAAAAAATTAGATAAAAAACAGAGATTAATAAAGAAGGTTAGTGATTTTGTCTCTTCTTACAAAGATATCCAAAGGATAATAGTGCTTATGGAATTGATAGAAACAGAAGCAGACAAGATAAGGAATGCTAGTTTAGGTGAACAAAATAAATCTGTTTTTGTAAAAAGATTACATAATAGAGAGAAAGACTTTCTCAATAACCGGCTTAAGCATTGGGATACATTAAATAGTTTATTTATTTTATATGAATCTGATAATGTAGATATTATAGAGATAATCTCCATAATTAAAGAAATATTGTTTAAGAGAATTAATTTAGGCAAGTTTACCTCTAAAGAAGATATTTTTAATGAATTTAAAGAGTTAATTTTATATTGTGATGATAGTTTAAAATATCTATTTAACAAAACTAAAGATGTAGGGTTAAGAGAGAAAATAAATAGTTTATGTGATATTTATAATGAGATACTTACATTAATAGTTCCTTATGCACGTAGGGAGGAAGTTGAATCTTATAGATTAAAAATAGATAAGTTCCCTCCGCCAGAAATAAAAATAAGGATGGCACGTAATCTGGTGAGAATTCTTACCAATGGTAAAACTAAAGATTTTGATTTTCTTTATCAATATTTGAAACGTAATACTTATAGAATAATAGAGCTTTTATCAGAACTTAAGTTACTGAGAGAAGAAGAAATAGAAAAGATATGTTTTAATTTAAAAGATATGGTAGGTAAGCTAATTTTCCCTTTGACAATAGAATTACAAAAGTTGGAGGACCAAAAATTAGAGAATATCTATCCTTACATTTCAAAAATAACTGATAATTTGATTTTTGAAAACATGAGTACATCTATAAAAAATAAAGGAGAGATTAATATAGGTTTAATATGTGAGCTGAATACATCACGTAGCGTTACTGCCCATTTATTTCTTCTTACTAAGCCGTCTTCCAACGAGATAAAAGTCAATGTTTCTTCGGCTGGATTTAATGTATTATCTGAAAAAGTTGATTTAACTAAAGCTTTACCCCAGCTAATTGAAAATATTGATATTTCCCATGATTTAAGGATAAATGTTTCTCAATGGATACCAACAAGACTTACTTTAGATTTTGTTAATTCTTGCGATATTATTTTTGTTTCAGCAGAAGTGGATTTATTGAGAGAAATCATTGATAAGTTTCCCACCGCCCAAGGTAAAACTTATATGCTAAGTTTTCTCACCCGTAATTGGCGCATATATGGTAAGAATATCCCCGATCCATTAGGAAAACCTAAGACTCAGATGAAAGAAATTATTAATCGCATCGATCACTTTGTAGACAACCTAATTCATATTTTAAATAAGGTAGAAGAGAAATTTGAAAGGAAGACTTTAGTTCAATTTCTACCTTTATTTTTTATAGCAAACTCAAATTTATTAAAAATCACAACAAGTAATCTCTTTATGCCACTTATATCTGGAGTGCTTTTTGTTTTCTTTACTTTTTGGGCTATAAAAAAATTAAAGATTTATAATAAAACAAAAACAACATTAAAAACAGAACATAGAAGAAATAAAGAGGACAATGCTTTAGTTGATTTTATAGTAATTGGGATTGTGTCTATTTTTATTTTGGCTATATGGTTTTTGCTTTTATATTTATATATATCGTTTATTCCTCCTGATTTAAATTTAGGGTATTGTTTAAGTATCCCTTTTATTTCTTCTCTATCATCTCATAAGGACAGAGAAACTTCTAAAAAGGACAACTCTTTAAACACCGCTTCTTTAACTGGATCGGGATTGGAAAGTAATTTGAGTTCTGAAAAAATAAACCGCAGGCATTTTTTTGCTATATTAGCCGGTACAACTGTAGGGGCAATAGGAATCGGTGGTTGGATAACTTATATACTCCGCAATTATCTGAAAGAAGAGATACCCGAAGAACCAAAACAAGATCAAGATAAAAAAATAGATAAATTCCCCCAACCTTTCCCTAAAGATGAAAAAATCTATCTTTATTTTGGTGATAATACAAAAGATGGCTCTTCAATAGATAAAAGAATTATAGAAAAGAATGCCACGATAATAAAAAAAGTTATTAATTACGTTCCAGTTAATTATCCTTCCTCTGCATTAAAGAAGAAAGCGGTTACATCAAAAAAATTAAGGAACATCACTAGTACAAAAATTAAACATACAAAGGATGGGCTACGTAGATGTATTAATCAGAGAACAGGCTTTTATTATAAAAATAATCTCTTTCGTATATTAGTAATTGGTATCTTGGCAGGAGTAGAGCCATATTTTGCTCTTGCCCATTATATACAAGAGGGAAGAACAGACTTTGGAAATAATTATCATGGAAAGATTTGGCAGGAATATCTTAAAAATGGCGATAAGTACAAAATCCTTCCTCAAGATGGCAGAATATTTCCAGATAGTTGGAGTTATATTTTAAGAGAGGCGTATTGCTATAGAAGAAAAGTTGAAGAGGCATTCTTTGATGTTCCCCATAATCATCGTAAAAGAGGTGATAAACATCTTAAAAATTACGACAAGAAATTATCAGAGGCAAAAAATATTAAAGAGGTAGCTTATACACTCCAGCTCTGGCAGGGTGTGGGAAGATTTTATTTAGGTAGTAAGGTTTGGAGTGTAAGTAAGGATGGACCTGTCTATGGGTTATCTCTAATTGCTCTTATGGAAATATTGCGTTCAAAGGATGATAAGGAATTAAAAGATATAATCAGGTCTGCTAAAGAGGTAGTGGCCAATTTTCAAAATTCGGATGTTTATCCCAAGGGAAGATTTCCTTGGTTAGATAACCCTTCTAAAGTCATTGATATTCCTGTTATGGCAAGACCGCTAAATATTTATAGTGAAGATATAGCTAGTTACATTAAAGAAACAAATCTTTCCATAGCTGAATCAAAACAAATCAACGATTTTATTAATATTCTGAAAGATATAGAACATCTTCTTCCCAAAGAGGAGAGGTTAGCCGAGCTAATTTTTGAAAACGGTGAATTTAAAATTTTATGGAACAAAAAGTTAGGTGATAGTTCTAATAAGGCTAAAGAGAGAATTGTTGAGTTGCTTAAAGAGAAATATAAAGAAGAAGAAATCCAGATATTTATAAATATAGTGGAAGACTATAAAGAAAAACAAAAAGAGGTGTTAGAGGATGCCTGTAAAAAGAAGCTATCTATAAGCGAGGATATTTTTAAAGAGGCAACTAAGATAGCAAATAGATGGTTAATTAATACTTTAATTATTAAGAATATTCTTATCTTGGAAGATTTGATTAATGAAAGGGACAGAATTGTTATTCAAGATGAATATAGCAACTATCAATTAGTTGGATATTCTATATTTGATAATAATAGCAATATTATTGCCTATATGGATAGAAATCTTAATTTGATACATAAATATACAAGTAAACCTTTAGATGGTGGTTTTTGGGAAGAGCAAGTAGAATTGTTAAATTTAAAAGATAATAAAGTAAAGATTATTCTAAAAACGCGCTCTTTAGAAAGTTCTATTAGAGGAAATACTCCCCCCAAGACAATAAATCTGAAAGTTTATAGAGAGACAGATAACATAGAAGAAAAAATAGGCTCTGTATCGCTTTCATTAATTTATGATGAGAAAGATAGAGAAGTTTGGCAAATTGCTATTTTTTATCCTATTGGAGATTTGGGAGAAAATAGTTTTATGGAAAACAAGGATAAAGGGATAAGCTTCACGGTTATGAATTGGATTGCCCATTTTGCTTATAGGAATAAAAAACTTATCAATATTACTACAGATACTTTAGCATTATCTACTATTCTAAGAAGGTTATTAAGAGAGCCTATAATTAATATTATAGAAGGTAAACATAACATAGATTGGGATGATATCTATCAAGAGGTGGAAAGAGTTGTTTTATACGATACCGAGTTTAATATGCTTGGTTCATTGGGATTGGAAAAGAGAGAAGATATGGTCGGTTGTTATTTGGTGACCAACACCAATAAAAGTTTAGAAGAATTAGAAGGTAAAGAAGTAAAAATTGAAAAAGGTAGATGCCTTTTATCAGGAGAAAAAAATATCGGCATTATAGTTAAATCAGGAAAGGAGTTTGATATCACGGCTAAACCTAATCCCATTTATCCAGTGTGGGAAAGCGAAAAAACTTGTGTTTGGCATCAGGCTTTGCCTATATTTATTGTTGCTGATGATTACACAGGATTAGTAGAGGCAATGCTTTATTTTTGTAATTTTGGATTACGTGTGGTTGCGGTTAACTCTATAGATGATATCAATAAATATACCGGATATGATGTAGTGGGAATAAATACGAATACGAGAACAATTCTTGCTAAAAATGCCGTTTTAGCCTTAGAAAAATTCATTACCGAAACGAAAAAGATGCGCAGAGGATTAAATATCTTTAAGATTGATTCTACCTTGCGCGGCCATCTATACATTTTGATTGAGATACTAAATAAATATTATCCCCAGAGTCTTATTTTTATTGCTCCCAGTGTTCCTAGTCATAGCCAACTAAGGAAGGTAGAAGATGGAATACTTTATGTAGGAGATAAGCTTATTTCTAATACAGAGTTTGGCAATGATGAGATTACACCTATCTCAAATTCAAATATTAAAGAATTTCTTAAGACACAATTAAAATATAAAAATATTGTAAATGTAAAATTAGAGGATATCCACAAAGGTAAAGAATATTTGTTAACTCTTCTGTCGTCTAAAAGAGGCGAGCTCTTTATCTTTGATTCGGCCCAAGAAGAAGATTTAGAGATTATTAGCGAGACACTTAGGGATTTAAAACAAGAGTATTTTATCTTAACTTCTTCTGCTTTAATAAAGCATATTTTTAATGTTGAGATTGTTTCAAAATTATCTTCTTCTATCATTTCTAGAAAAAATAAATCTTTAGGGAACTATTTAAATAGAGAAGAGAATAAGAGACTTTTAGTAATTTCTGGTTCAAGAACAACTCTTACAAATAATCAGATAAATTTAGCCAAAGAAAGATATCCGAAGGGTATTTATCATCTCATCTTAGATGTTAAAGAGGTTATCGTAGGCGATTTAGATAAAGAAGTTACAAGAATTAGAGAAGGTATAAAAGAAGCTTTTGATATAAACAAAGAGGTTATTGTTAGCGTTCCTGGGGAGGATAAACAATTAGAAAAAGATTTATCTATTGAAGAGAAGTTAGATGTACGGATGAAAATTGCTAATGCCTTAGGAAGCATAGCGGATGATAAAGATATTGCTCAAAGGGTAGGTTTGCTTGTTCTAATAGGTGGAGATACTGCCTATGCCACCCTTAAAGCCATAGGAGCAGAAGGGGCGCAAATTCTTGGAGAGTTTGAGCCATGGATTTCTTATGGCAAGATAATCGGTGGTAGATATAATGAAAAATTAGTGCTATTCAAGAGTGGTGGATGGGGTTCACAAGGATTGATTGTTAATCTGGTAGAAGCAGTAAATACGGATATCACTCTAACTCATTCTACGGCAGTTAATCCCTGGTCATGGTATGGAAAGATTTATTACCGTTGTATTCAAAGTGAAAAGTTAAGTCAAAGGGTTTTTGCGCGAATAATTGCGGAAGTAATTGCACCTTTCTGGGAGACAGTAAAGTATTTTCGTAATCCTCAAGGTATCAAAGAATTTGGAGATTTACATAGGGTAGTTGTAGAAGATTTAAAGAAGTTTGAAGATGTGACTACTGAATGGTATGAGATCATTCAACCTGCTTTTGTAAGAGAAAATAAACTTTTACGCTGGCTTATTTGGTTAAGATTAGCACCAGAAGTTATGATAAGGCACTCTCAGTATAATAAGAATTCAATTCTACAGCATAGACCAAATAAAGTTAATATAGATATAGAGAATATTCCGGAAGGTGTGCCATTTAAACTATCTTACCAGGAAGATGAATGGAAAATAGAAATTTTGAATTTGCCTTCTTGGAGGAAAGATGAAACATATTTGAGTAATAAAGAGTGGTCTAAAAGAGGTGTGTGGTGGTTGGACCAAGATTTTTCAGAGTATGGTGAACGCTCTAAAGAAATGCAGGAAAGAAAGAAATCGTGGCAAAAATCAGACCTACAAAAGCTGGCAAATAGATTGAAAAATGTAGGGAAAGAATTTGAAAATAAAATGATTAAAAGAGCCTTAATTATTGGACCAGGAAGAAGTTTAGTTGAACCATTAACATTATTAGAGGAATTTAAGAATATAGAAGAACTAATTTTAGTAGAATATCATTATGAAAACATAATCTCTATTCTAAAAGAAATTAGAGAGTATCCTGAGGATATAAAAAATAAAATTAAATTATACTGCATAGATTTTCGTAAACCCAACAATTTCCCTGATGGATACTTTGATTTAGTATACTCTCATGATACTTTGCGAGAGGGAACATTTAACTTAGATTATGCTTGGAGAGAGATTAACAGGATTTTAAAGATGGGGGGATACTTTTTAGGGACAGCGGGTTTACCTACAAAAAATAAGAGATATGTTTCTCCTATAAGCTTGGGATTTTATACTTTATATAACAATGAAAGTTATCCTGCATGGTTAGTATTGAATAAGAAAGCTAATTTGCATAATTTCAGTCTTAGAAAATTAATATTAAATCTATGGGTATTTTTATTTATGTTATGGTTACCATCTTTTTGTCAAGGTTTAAATATAAATGTTGATTATCATAAAATAATAGGAGAAGGAGAAAAGATTATCTTTGCTTTAATTTTTGATGCTTTAATAGGTAGTTTTGTTATTCTTAGAGGTTTAAGTGAGTACAAAAAAGATGTTTCTTATGATTCGATTGATAAAGAAAGGCCAATTATCATTATATCAGTTTGGGAAATTATGAAAGCAATATTAATATTAGTAGCTTTCAAGACATCTTTTTTATTAGGAATTATTAGCATAACTATAGAGGTTATCCGTTGGCTCATTTTTTATAAGATAGGTTATTTAACTCGTAGAATTAATCCTACGAGAGAGAATAGCAAGAGACACAACCAAGGTAAACCTTCATCTAACGGAGAAGGAGATAAAGTTAATATTTACAGTGGAGAAATATTGGCTTATGTAAGAGAGATGATGGATACATTATCTCAAGATGACCCTAAGCGTGCTGGGTTAGAAGATTTAAGAACTTTCGCCGAAAAGTTACAGGAAGCAGAAAATAAACTCAAAGGTAATGACCCTATATGCAGAGATAGAGTTGCGATTTTACATAAAGGACAGATTCTTTGGCATCAAAGTATACGAGGTAACAAAGTTAGAGGAAGGTTTTTTGAGAATATCTTAAGGAATCGTAAAGCAGGTCAAGATTTTGAATCCTTAATTACTAAGTATAAAGAAAAACAGTTAGAGGTATTAGATAAGTCTTCAGATACACAAGAAGCCACACACTCGGCAAATGCTATGTTGTTAGAGTTGTTTAGCCAAAAAGCACAACAAGCCGTGGAAGAACAATTAGATAAGGGTGAAACAGTGGTTATAGCAGTAAGACAGATTTTGCTACAGCATCAAAATGAGTTGGTAAGGGGAGGAATTCATCAAGAGGTAATGGAGGGTTTAGCGAAAGATATTGCGAATATATTTGTTCTTAGTAAAACGAATACACAGAAGGAAGAAGGCATTAGAGGTGTGTTATTAAATTACAACTTTGATTCTCAGGAGAACAAAAAGTTAGCTCATACTTTAAGAATTGCTATAGAAGAACAAATGAAGATACTCAAGAAAGGTAAGCGTGATATCTACTTTATTTACAGCCCACATGTATTCCGTTATCACTTTGTAGATGAAGTTTTACCTTATCTAAACGAAATTATCACCCAA
>JAMWDA010000073.1 GCA_023818995.1 Candidatus Omnitrophota bacterium | reverse complement strand
GCGATAATGTCAAATCAACCTACACTGATAGATGTGGTAGTAGAATCTGAAGTATATCCTCCCTTTGCTTTAGGTAAAGTATAATCTTGCTATATGAATATAAAAATAGACCACATTGCTCTGTCAGTATCTCATTTAGAGGAGGAGATTAGTTTTTATGAGAATAATTTTGGGTTTAGATGTATTGACAGGGTTGTCAATCAATCTGAGAAGCTAATTCGTTGTTTGTTAGAAAAAAATGGGATTAAACTTGAACTTTTTTGTTTTGATGATTTTAATCCTTTACCACCATATCGTAAGGATTTAAATAAGGATATTAAGACTTTGGGAACAAAACATTTTGCTTTCCAGGTTGATGATATAGATTTAGTTTTTGCCGAGTTAAAAAAGAAAGGTATAGATTTAGTTACCGATATAGAGAAGTTGGAGAATGGTTTACGTTATTTTTTTATTAAAGACCCGGAAGGGATTATTTTAGAGATTATAGAAAGTAAGAATTATAATGGGGAGGTAAGATGATGAATAGAGAGGGCATATTTAAATTGCCTGATACAGGACAAATTACCTGTTACGATAGGGATGGTAAAAGAATAAACCCTGCGCCAGAAGATGAACTTTATGGACAAAATGGTTCATTTATAGTAAATCCTATGTCGTTTACTAAGTTGGGATATAATGGTAAGAAGTTAAACGATTCCGCTACTTGGGATGAGGGTTATCGCATGGTTTTAGATAACAATACAGGTTTAATCTGGGAAGTAAAATCTCCTTACAATGGTGATATAAATTATTGTGAAGATACTTATTCTTGGGATGAAGCAAAAGATTTATATATAAAGAGATTAAATGAGGAAAGATACGGAGGTTTTAGTGATTGGCGGTTACCTAATAAAGATGAGTTAAGGTCAATTATAGATTATAGTAGAACTAATCCTGCTGTAGATACCTGGTATTTTCCTCACTGTAAATCTGCTTTTTATTGGAGTTCTCTTCCCTATCTTATGGAACCACCGTTTGTTTGGGGGATATTTTTTGGTTTAGGTAGTGGTATATGTTATACCCCTTATAGTAAGCAGTATGTTCGCGCAGTAAGAGGTGGTTATAGTGATAGTTTTGGTAATCCTGATAAGTGTAGATTTGTGGATAATGGTGATGGGACAATTACTGATCTAACCACTTCTTTAATGTGGCAGAAAGAGGAAAATGAGCGTATGGATTGGTATTCAGCAATCGCTTACTGTAAATCTTTAAGACTTGCTGGATATTCTGATTGGCGCCTACCTAATATAAAAGAGCTAAATACTATTTTAAATCTTAACTATACCAATGGTTGGTGGTACTATAAGGATTATTTTCCTGCTAAAGGTTTACAGCCCCCCCTCTTACATTATTTTTCCTCCACTTCCTACGAAGGGATATACGTTTGGGTAACTAATTTTTGTTTTGGTTATGATGGTTACTATGCGGCTAAAACTGCAAAGTTACTTTTTCGTGCTGTGCGTAATGTAGAGCCAACAAAGGAGATAAAAAAATATTTTTGTTTACCACATAGTGGGCAAATTAGATGTTATAACGATGAGGGGACAATTATAGTTGTGCCTAAGAAGGGAGAGAGATTCTATGGCCAAGATGGGTCAATTATTATTAACGAGCTATCGTTTACAAAATTAAGAGAGGATGGTAAAGAGATAGAGGATGATGTTCCTTACGAAAAAGGTTGGCGTCTGGTAAGGGATAATAATACTGGCTTAGTTTGGGAGATTAAGTCACCTCATCCTTGGGATATAAATTTTGTGGGTAAAAGGTATACTTGGGATGAAGCGAATCGTTATATTGAATTATTGAATAGATATGCTTGGTGTGGATTTACTGATTGGAGAATGCCTAATCGAGAAGAACTTCGCACAATCGCCAATTATAATGGACAGATACCAGCAGTTGATAATAAATACTTTAGTGATTGTTTACCTGTATTTTATTGGTCAAAAGATATTTATGCTAAGGATAACAAGTTAGTTTGGGGAATATATTTTGCCTATGGTTGTGCCATTTGCTATTTAAAAGAATCCTTCCATTATGTTCGAGCTGTGAGAGGAGGTTATAATCTTAATTTTGGTGATGCTTCCAAATATTCCCTTAGAGATAACCAAGACGGGACAGTTACAGATTTAAATACTGGATTAATGTGGAAGAAAGAAGAGAGTCCCGAACTTAATTGGGAAGAAGCAATGAATTATTGCCAAGAACTAAATTTAGCCGGTTATAACGATTGGCGATTACCTACCATAAAAGAGATAGCAACTCTTATAGACTTATCCTATAAGGATAACTGCTGGCATCACAAAGATTTCTTCCCTAATGTTAAGACTTTACCTCAAGGCTTTTACTGGTCATGCACTACTTATGGTGATACCTTAGGTTGGGGAGTTAACTTCCAGTTTGGTTACGATGGTTACTATGCCGGTAAAAGGAAAGGCAAGTATCCTTTTAGACCGGTAAGAAGTATAGGTATATAATTTAGATAGGGAGCGGAGCTATGAATAAATTGTTTTTGAAATTAGCAATACTTTCTATCTCTCTTTTAACAGTTATGGCTTCAGCAGCAATATCTCCTGCTTTGGCAAAGATAAAACAGGCTTTCCCTAACGTAGATATTACTACAATTAAATTAGTTTTAACTTTACCCTCGTTGTTTATTATACCTTCAAGTTTATTAAGTGGTTGGTTAGTAAAGAGGATAAAGAAAAAGACCGTTCTATTGATCGGTTTGGTAATTTACTCTTTAGCTGGTATAGGAGGAGGCTTTGCTAATACTATAGGGCAGATTCTTTTTATGCGTGCGATTTTTGGCATAGGGGTAGGTTTAATAATTCCTCTCTCTACAAGTATTATTGCTGATTTTTTTGAACAGGAAGAACGTACCAAAATGATGGGTTATTCTGGTTCTGTTTCTCATTTTGGAGGAGTGATATTTTTACTTATCTCCGGTTGGTTAGCAGTAATGAGTTGGCGTTATGCTTTCTATGTTTACGGTTTTTCTGTATTGACTCTTTTGATGGTTATTTTCTGGTTACCCGAACCAGCAGTAAAAAAATTAGTTAGGCAAGGAGTTAGAGATAAACTACCTTGGGGAGTTTACACTTGTGCAATATTAGGTTCTTTGATGATGATTGCCTTTTATGCTGCTCCTACTAATTTAGCTATGTTTATAGAGAGTGAGAGGAAAATGTATACGAGCACTAAACCTTTATTTAAAGATAGAGAGGAGTTCGCTTATTATTTAGAAAAAGGTACAATATCTCAAACCACGATTGATTCTTTTAAAGCGCAGGGTATTAAACTGTCTCGGAGAGCTAAATTGGAGGTTATTGAACCACAAAAGGCTTGGGTAATAGCTGATATAAATAATAAGTATATAGTAAGGAAAGAAGCGGATAAACTTGTTATCTATACAGAAAAGTTGGCACGGCCAGGTATAGCAGGATACCTGCTTTCTACGATGACGATGGTAGGAGTATTTTTTGGTTTAATTTTAGCAAAACTTATGCGAATTTTTCGTTCATTTCTTTCACCTATAAGCATTGCTAGTATGGGTATAGGTTATGGAATACTTGCTGGGGCTGATAGTATCTTCTTAGTTCTTTTGTCAATGGTTTTTATTGGATTTAGCTCGGGTATCTTAATGCCTCTTTTGTTATTGAAAGTAGCAAAGATTACTCCTCAAGCTTTACGAGCTATGGCTATGGCAGTAGTAAGTATAGGTATATACCTTGGACAATTTATTTCTCCTGTGGTACTGAAAGCGATTATCTCTTTTCATTTTCTCGTAGAGGACCCTTTTCGTTCCCAGTTTAGTTTCTTAGCAATAGGGTTAGGTATTGCTACCTTTATAAGTTTGATAGTAGCGATAAAAAATAAAGATGTGAAATTGGAAGGAAATATTCCCTTACATCGTTAAGATATTTTTAAATAACGAAGGAGGTAATGATGAGAGATAGAGTATTATTTAGTTTAACGATAATTTACCTTTTCTTTATCCAGGTTTCTTTTGCCGCACGCCTAAAAGTTGATAATTACTTTATTAGTGAATTTAATACCCTTAATAAGACGGCAAAAATACAATTCGATGTGCAGTGGGATAACGCTTGGCGTAACGAGGTTAATTGCGATGGTGTTTATATTTTTGCCAAGTTTAAGGATTCTAAAGGATTATGGAGACATGTGTCTTTAGCTAAGGAGAGTGGAGTAGATTTTGATTACAATGACCATACTCCTCCTAAGTTTTTTAAAGGTAATTTTTCTGATTTAGGGATGTGGGTTCCTAAAGAAAAAAAGGGTTTATTTTTATTTAGAACAAAAGGACAAGGCTCAGTAGTTTCTAAAAATGTGCAATTAATTTGGGATTACGGTAAAGATGGCGTAAGTGATGAGGAGATAATTAATACACAAGTTAAGGTTTTAGGATTGGAGATGGTGTATATTCCTCAAGACAAGCACTATGTAGGTGATCCCCGAGGTCCTAATGGGCCTGATAACTGTTTCTACACTTATCCTAATAATGGTGCTTATCTTATTAGCTCTGAAGAGCCTATACTTGTAGATAAGAAAGAAGGAGCATTATACTGCGATCAGGATAATGAACGTAGTCGTGATGATACACCTTTTGTTATTCCTAAAGAGTTTCCTAAAGGATACAAGGTATTTTGGATTATGAAATACGAATTAACTTCTCAGCAGTATGTAGATTTTTTGAATACTTTAACACGTAGACAACAGCAGAATAGAGTTGCTTCTGATATTAGCAAAGATGAGATACTCAACTACTATGTTTTAACCAATACGAATACAGAGAGGATGCGTAATACTGTGGTTTGTGCTAAGAGAGGTAATGGAACCACTGAACCGGTTACCTTTTATACATACGCTCCAGCACGAGCAGTGAATTTTTTATCTTGGTCGGATATAACTGCCTATGCTGATTGGGCAGGGTTAAGACCAATTAGCGAGTTAGAGTATGAGAAAGCTTGTCGTGGTCCGCTTGAACCGGTTATAGATGAGTGTGCTTGGGGAACAACTGATTTAGGTAGGGCAGATACTTTTGATGGTCCTGATGGTAGTGGTTATGAGAAGAAGGTTCCTAATAAAGGGGTAGTTAACTGCTCTTACGGTTCAGGGATTGCTCCTTTTGAAGCAGCAGCGGGGAAAACAGTTCCTGATAATCCCGGTTATGAAGGGCCGGTGAGTGGAGAATTATTTGAGAATAGTCAACACGAAGGAGTTTCTCCTCGCGTTAACAGTGGGGCTTCCTATTATGGAGTAATGAATCTTAGTGGCAATTTATGGGAAAGATGTATTACTATCGGCCACCCATTAGGTCGGCAATTTAAAGGTTCCTACGGTGATGGTGAACTTGATGAAGATGGATTTATGAATGTTTCTGATTGGCCGGGTAAAGATGGAGCAGGCGCGGGTAATCGGGGAGGAGTTTGGTCTAGTCCGGGATTAAAATATCTAAGATTCGCTTTGCGGTTTGCCGCTAATTTCCCTAAAGCAGAAGATGGTAAACATGCCGGCTGTCGATTGGGATATTAAAAAATTATATAAATGAGGAGATATTATGAAGAATAGATTATTTTTTATTTTGGCGATAATAGTTTTACAATCAATAGGGTTTGCACAATCAATAACGAAACCTAAGATGATACTTGTTCCTAAGGGTAGTTTTATAATGGGAGATAATAGTATAGAGAATGCTACACCCCAACACAAGGTTACGTTAACTGGCGATTTCTATATAAGTAAGTATGAGATTAGTAATAAAGAGTATGCCGATATTCTTAACTATGCCTTGAGCAAGGGGTATTTAGATTTAAAAGCTTTGCAAGAGCCTAACAAAGCTGTAGCTAAAGGTGCTAATAATGGTTATAAATATCAGGATGTTTCTGATGAACATTCTCAAATTATGTTTAAGGATGGTAAATTTATTCCTCATCCTGGTAAGGAAAACTATCCTGTGTTAGAGGTAACGTGGTATGGGGCAGCCTTTTATTGTAATATGTTAAGTGAGATAGAGGGTTTAACTCCTCTTTATAATTTAGATAATTGGTCCTGCCAAGTTTATGGTAAGACAGGGTATAGGCTACCTACTGAGGCAGAATGGGAGTATACTGCAAAATATAACGATAGCAGAAAGTATCCCTGGGGTAACCAAGATTGGGATAATTCCTATGCTAATTTTGGGAACAAATTGAATGACCCCTCTTTAGTTATATCTACACCTCAAGGTATGTATTCTCCTAAAGGTGATTCTAAACTGGGCATCTCCGATTTAGCCGGTAACGCCAGTGAGTGGTGTAACGATTGGTTTAACGATTACCCAACACAAGAACAAATTGACCCTATCGGTCCACCACCAAGTTTATTTGTATATTTGCCTTTCTTTAAGGAGTATCAACCTCTAAGGGTTGTGCGAGGAGGTTGTTATCTTTATGATTCTGAGTTTCGTAAAGGTATGCCTCCACCGTTTATAATTGATAGTGTTATTCATAAAGAGGCAATTAACAATAGTTTCCGTAGCTTTGATTATAAGAAGTTGAGTCGGCAGGTTACGGGTTTTAGAGTGGTTAAAACGATTGCTACTAAAAATACAAAACCAGCTTTTACTCCTCCCGAAAGATAAATTTATGAGGAATATCATTAAAATATTTGTTAACGATGACCTTAGCAATAAAGAAAAACCCCTCTCTGCTTATCTACAGCAAGTAAACTATTTAAAAAAATTATGGGATACGCCCTCTTATGGGTTAGAGAGAGTATTTAGGTTATTTGTATGTTTTTCCCAATTTTTTTTCCCTATTATTTTAATAAGAGAAATTTTTGGTAGATTTGGTAGTTGGGTAAGGAAACTCGCTGTAGAACTTTATACATTATTTAAAGTAATCTTTCCTATGTATATTTTGTTCTCGCGGTTATACCACAATAAACTAATTATTTTTATCCTTATATATCTTTTAATGGAAACAATTTTTCATATTCTTAATCTAATTTTTTTATCACAAATACATTCTCTGGTAATTTCTTACCATCGCTCTTTGCTCCTTCTTTTTTTACACTATATAGAAGTTGTTTTGGATTACGCTAATATTTACATTGGTTTTGACCTTTTAAATCGGCAGTTATCTCCCATTTCTGCTTTATATTTCTCTCTTGTAGCAAATACTACCGTAGGTTTTGGAGATATTTGCCCAAAAGATGGCTTAGGACAAATTGTAGTGATGTCTCAGTTAGGTATTGGTGTTTTATTCGTTTTCTTATTCATCAATTATTTTTTCCAGAGGCAGGAAGAATGAGAAATCTAAAGCTTATTATTTTAATTTTAGCTTTTAGTTTATCTAATCTAGTTTTTGCTGTAGATATCATTGATGACCAGTTACAGCTTTTAGAGGAGACACGTGAGCAGATGGATATACTTGAGGAGATAGAAGATGTATTTTTTGATGATTTTTCTGAGGATGATATAAATAGGATACTTACAGAAAAGCCGAAACCTACAAAAGAAGAAAAAGAGGAGAAAAGAAAGGCAGAGTTAGCCAAGAAAGAGGAGCTAAGGAGGAGAAAAGAAGAGGAGTTAGCTAAAGAACGAGAGAGGAAGGCTAAGGAATTAGAGGAAGCAAGACTAAAGGAGTTAGAGAGGAAAGCAAAAGAAGAGGAAGAGAGAAAGAGGCGAGAGGAAGAAAGACAAGCGGAGTTAGCTAAGAAAGAGGAGCTAAGAAGGAGGCAAGAAGAGGAGTTGGCTAAAGAACGAGAGAGGAAGGCTAAGGAATTAGAGGAAGCAAGACTAAAGGAGTTAGAGAGGAAGGCAAAAGAAGAGGAGGAGAGAAAGAGGCGAGAGGAAGAAAGACAAGCGGAGTTAGCTAAGAAAGAGGAGCTAAGAAGGAGACAAGAAGAGGAGTTAGCTAAAGAACGAGAGAGGAAGGCTAAGGAATTAGAGGAAGCAAGATTTAAGGAGT
>JAMWDA010000072.1 GCA_023818995.1 Candidatus Omnitrophota bacterium | reverse complement strand
TTATATTGTAAATGAAACTTATCCCCGAATGATTAACTAAAGCCTCTAAGAACTCTTGCGCATGTTTAAATGTAAAGCTGGTATTATCAAACCCCTGATTGATAAGATTTTTACTTCTTAAAAAATCATCTACACTCAAAACACCTGATGAACAATTCTCTGTTACCACTCCATGCAAACTTGGTCTACCACTTATGTCTACATTTGCTTCTACCAACACTTTGTCCATAACTATGGAGAATGAACCGTAACGATTAATACCAAACTTATCTCCTAAAGCATCCTTTATAGCTTTACCAATAACAATCCCTATATCCTCTACGAGATGATGATGTAAATCACCTTTTGCTTCTAATTTCAAATCAAATAAACCATGAAAAGCAAAAAGAGTAAGAAGATGATCGAGTGCTCCTATACCTGTATTAACTTTCACCTTCCCTATGCCATCTATGTTGAACTCACCTTTAATATCTACTTCCTGCGTTTTCCTTCTAAATAGGACTTTTCTTATCTTCTTCTTTCTCACACCTATACCCCCCTTATAATCTCCTCTTTACACTTTCTATATGCTTACTCATACCTTCCAAAGAAGCAATCTTCTCTAAGGCTGAGAACTCCTCACTTATAGCTTTCTTAGTATAACTTATTATATGAACCTCTTTTAGAAAATCTCTAAGGGAAAGTGAAGAGAAGAACCTCGCACTCCCACTGGTAGGTAAAACATGACTTGGTCCGGCAAGATAATCACCCAAAGCCACAGGGGTATTCTCCCCTAAGAATATCGCTCCGCTATTACTTATCTTCTTTAAAAGTGACGATGGCTGACTAGTGAAAATCTCTAAATGTTCAGGAGCAATCCTATTAGCTATATCTGCTGCCTCATCTAAATTTCTTACCTTGATCACAAAACCTTTAGTATCTAATTTCTTTAACTCATTAAACAAGCGCCGAGAGTTAGTAATTACTATTCCTAACCCATTGCGATGTTCTATCTGTGCTTCTAAATCAGCAATAATGTAATCTACTCTCGTAGATTTGCCGGCAATAATTACTACCTCGGATGGCCCTGCTAACATATCTATATCCACTTGTCCAAAAACTTGTCGTTTAGCTTCCGTAACGAACTCATTACCCGGTCCGATAATCTTATCTACTTTTTTTATTGTTTTGGTCCCGAAAGCTAAAGCAGCTATAGCCTGTGCTCCTCCTATCTTATACATCTCTTTTATTTTAAGCAGAGAACTAACTGCTAAAATAAAAGGATTAATGCTCTTATCCTGACGAACAGGAGAAACTACCACCAACTCTTTCACTCCTGCTACTAAAGCAGGGATAGCACACATATAGACGGTAGAAACTAAAGGGGCTGTTCCGGAAGGAACGTATATGCCTAATCTCTCAATAGGAACGTATTTGACTTTAGTTAATTTACCGTTGGGCTCCTTTAAAGTGATAGGTTTACACACCTGGTGACGATAAAATTTAAACACATTATCCATAGCTAACTTAAAAGCTGAGATAAGCTGTGAATCCAACTCATTAAAAGCTGAACTTATCTCTGACTCACTTATCCTTAACTCTTTAGGAGATAATTTCACCTTATCAAACTTTCTCGTATATTCTATTACTGCCTTATCTCCTTCTTCCCTAACCCTTTTTATAATTTTACTGACTTTTTCTACAATCCTCTGTTTTCGGTTCTTCCTTTTCTCCAAAATCTTATTTAAACTACAAATATCTTTTAAAGCAATCATAACTTAACGTCGTCAGTTAAAAATTTTTTCACTATCTCTTTAAAAGATAATATCTGGGGTGGCTTTACAAATACTCCCTGGGCAACCAATCCTTTACCTCCACCTTTAACACCGATTTCTTCCCTGTATTTTGCTAAGAATCTATCAGGGGTTATACCCCTCTCTCTAAGATTGGAAGTAACCGCACATACAAAGATATATTTACCATTGTATAAAGAAATCAAAAAGATAAATGAAGATGAGAATCTTTCTCTAATAACATCGGAAAGAAAAAGTAAATGATCGTAATTTTTATCTTCAAAGCGGTAAACAAACACATTCGTATCACCATAAATATCTCTCTCTTTTATTACCTCTTCTACCTGAAACGTGAGGAGTTGTCTTTCTATAGTATCAACTCTATCTTTCAGGGTTCTATTTTCATCTCTTAACTGATTTAACGAAGTTAATATATCCTCCTCTTTAACTTTCAAAAGAGAAGCTAAGTTTTTTACCAAACTTTTATAATTAGCTAATTTTTTATACGCCTCTTCCCCAACGATAGCTTCAATTCTTCTTATACCACTACTTACTGAGGACTCAGAGAGTATGGAGAAAACTCCCACCTGAGAGGTACGATCCAAATGTGTTCCTCCGCAAAGTTCTTTACTATAATCACCTATGCTAACCATCCTTACCCAATCTCCATACTTATCTTTGAAGAAAGCTAAAGCTCCTTCTTTTTTTGCCTCTTCAAAAGATACCAATTTCTTATTCACTCTATCGTTACGCAAAATAAATTCATTTACTCTATACTCTATACTCTTTAATTGTTCTGGAGTTAAACTCTGAAAATAATTAAAATCAAACCTCAATCTATCCATATCAACCAAAGAACCTTGCTGAGTAACTTGTGCACCTAAAATTTCTCTTAAAGCTGATTGAAGCAAATGGGTGGCAGTGTGTGCACGCATAAGAGCTAATCTTCTCTTTCTATCCACAATAGCTTTAACTTCCCCTTTAGTAATCTTACCCTCCTTTACTCTACCTATATGAAGTAGGGCATCTTTAACCTTGATGTTATCTTCCACGTAAAAGAGCCCTGTATCCGTATTCAACAACCCTCTATCAGCTAATTGACCTCCTGATTCAGGATAAAATGGACTCCTATCTAAAACTACCACCCCTTTCTCACCTTCTAAAAGTTCATCTACCTCAATTTTTTCTCTCATTATTCTTAATATTTTTGCTTTAGTAGTAAATTCATCGTAACCGGTAAACTGAGTGGTATCATTAAAAGGATAATCTTCCCAAGTAAAAATTGTATCTACAAACATACTCTTTTGACGGGAAATCTGTTTCTGTTTCTCCATCAGTTCGTTAAACCTTTCTTTATCCACCTCTAAGTTATACTCTTTAGCTAACTCTAAAATTAACTCCCAAGGTAAACCATAAGTATCGTAAAATCTAAAAGCTATATCTCCCTCTATTATCTTTTTACTCTCTTTCTTATTTATCTCTACTATAGAGTATAACTGTTTCTTTGCTTCTTCTAAAGCATAGATGAACCTTTCCTCCTCACTCCTTATAACTTCTCCTATATCCCTTTTATGGGAAATTAATTGGGGATAAGGTTCTTTAAATAACTCAGCATACAACTCTACTAAATTGTATAAGAACGGCTCTCTTATACCTAAATAGTAACCGTTAAAGTAAGCTCTTCTAATAAGTTTACGAACCACATATCCTCTCTCTTCATTAGAAGGATAAACCCCATCACTTATAGCGAAGGTTGCTCCTCTCGTATAATCAACGATGGCATTAATTAAAACATTTTTATCTTTAGTTATCTCCTCAATTTTTAACAAATTCTTTGTAAGCTCTACAAGGGGATAAAATATATCTATTTCAAAATTAGAAGATTTATTTTGAAGGACGCTAGCCATCCTCTCCAATCCCATACCTGTATCTATATTCTTCTGAGGTAAAGGCTCTAATTTGTTTTCTCCTACGCGGTTAAATTGAGTGAAAACAAGATTCCATACTTCCACGAATCTATCGCAATCACAAGCTGGGTTACAAGTTTTTTTCAAACAACCTTTATCATCTCCTCTATCAAAAAATATTTCCGAACAAGGGCCACAGGGACCATTAGGACCATCCTTGGGAGCATTGGATGGCCAGAAATTCTCTTTAGCACCTAATCTTACAATCTTATGCTGAGGTAAACCTACAAATTCTTTCCATATAGAAAATGCTTCATTATCTTCGTAATAAACTGATACCCAGAGGTCCTTTTCTTTTATATTTAGCCTCTTGGTAAGAAACTCCCAAGCCATTTCAATTGCTCCCTGCTTGAAGTAATCTCCAAAGGAAAAATTACCTAACATCTCAAAGAATGTATGATGGTAAGGAGTCTTACCTACCTTATCCATATCATCGGTGCGTAAACATTTCTGACAAGAAGTTGCTCGGCTGATGTCTTTTTTCTCACCTAAAAAATAGGGCTTAAATTGGTTCATCCCTGCAGAAGTAAAAAGCACACTCTTATCTAAAGGAACCAAAGAATCCGAGGGGAATACTTTGTGTCCTTTACTTTTAAAGAATTCTAAAAAATCTTTTCTCAATCTATTCGTGCTCATCACTTAAAACCCTCTCTATCTCCTCAAAAGAGAATCCTCTCTGAATAAGGTAGCGAAACAATTTATCTCTTGTCCCCTTATCTATATCGGAAGGTTTCTTCCTACCTAATTTACATTTTATAATTTCTCTAATCTTTTCAGAGTACTCACCCCAACTAATTTTTTCTAACTCTTCATTAATAATACTCTTTTCTATCCCTAATCTTTTCAAAGAAAAAAAAATTTTCTTTTTACCCCAACCTCTACTCAATTTATCTTTTACAAATATCTCTATGAATTCATTATCGTTTATGTATCCTTGTTTATTAAGAAAATCTACAACCTTATCTATAGTTTCTGAAGAAAAATTCCTCCTTTTTAATCTCAAGGATAATTCTTTAGATGTCCTTATCCTATACTTCAATAAAAGATAGGCGTAACTTAAAGCACTATTAAACTCTTCCAATTATTCTTCCTTTAAAACAAAAAAACCTCTATTAGTTTTTACCAAACAATCTCCCTGAAGATTAGAGATTGCTCTTTCAAAATCCTCTTTATTTCTTACTCTCCTATTTCCTATAATCGTAATAACATCTCCTACAGCCAAACCTGCTCTTTCTGCTGAAGAATCTTGTTCAATATTAACAATAACTACCCCTTCCTCTCCCTTAATATTAAACTTATTCTTCCAGAAAGAAGTTAAATCTTCTACCTCCATACCCCTAAAAAATGTTCTCTCTACTGTCTCTATGCTACTTAAATCATCGGGTCTAGCTCCAATCTTTATCTCTAAGTTCTGTTCTTTACCATCGCGAATAATCTTTAAAGGAACAATTTTATTCACTTCCGTTATTGAAACCAACTTTATTAATTCCCTCGTATCGGTAACTTTTTTGTTGTCAAAACTGAGTATTAAATCTCCTTCTTTCAACCCAGCTTTTTCTGCAGGAGAATTTTTAAATACCCTTACCACAATAACACCCTCTTGTTCTTTTATACCAAAGTAATTTCTTAAATCTTGGTTTAAATCCTGAATATTTACCCCTAACCATCCATAAAGGACTTTTTCTCCTTTCACAAGTTTCCCCAAAACTAACTTTGCTTTATTTATCGGTATAGCAAAACCTATTCCTTCGTGACCACCTGAACGAGTAATAATCGCTATATTTATACCTACCACCTCACCATCTAAATTTACCAATGGCCCACCACTGTTACCAGGATTGATAGCAGCATCGGTTTGAATAAGATCATCTAAACTATCTCTCCCCTCTGCTCCCGGCAAAAAACGATGAAGAGCACTTATTACTCCAAAAGTAACGGTTGGCTGAGCATTAGCATAATTGGTAGAGATACCAAAAGGATTACCTAAAGCAAAGACAAACTGACCAATCTTAAGTTTATCAGAGTCACCTAATTTAGCTACGGTTATATCCTTAGCGTTTATCTTAATTACCGCTAAATCTGTTCTGGGGTCAATTCCTTTAACTGTAGCTTTTAACTCCCTACCATCGTAAAGAACAACCTTTACCTCATCAGCATCAGAAACCACATGAACGTTTGTTAAAATATATCCATCTCTATCTATAATTACTCCACTACCTACAGAAACTCTTCCAAATTCTTGAGGTATCTGGCCAAAAAAATCCTCAAAGAAACGCCTAAAGAACTCTTCCTCTATCCCCCCCTGTGGAGAATTATAATAGAATCTCCTTATCACTTTCTGTTTAACAGTTGCCTTTATAGAAACCACCGACTTACCAATCTCATTAGCTACTTTTATAGATAAAGATTCTAAATCTCTATAGTAATCCTGCGAAGAAGAAAGCAAAGGTAAGAAACAAATAAAAAAAATAACCCCCATTATCACCTTCTTCATATATCAACACCTCCCTCTCAACTGATTACGATTGTTAACTTTCCTTACTAATTTCCTGAAACATAACTTTTTTAACTGCCTCTTCTAACTTCTCTTTAAAAGAAGCATCTTCTCTAAGAATCTTTCTTAACTGTTCTTTACCTTGAGCAAGGTTCTTATCCTGATAAGAGAACCAGCTACCGGATTTTTTTATTATCCCTCCCTCAATAGCAGCATCAATTAATGCTCCTATTTTAGATACGCCCTCGTCATATAAGATTTCAAACTCAGCAGTTCTAAAAGGAGGAGCAACTTTATTCTTCACTACTTTTGCTCTCACCTTTGTACCAATGTTTACTCCCTCAGAGGTAGTTAAATTAGTCTCTTTACGTAAATCTATTCTTACCGAAGCATAGAACTTTAATGCTCTACCCCCAGGAGTTGTCTCGGGAGAACCATACATCACACCAATTTTTTCTCTAATCTGATTAATAAAAATTACACAAGTTCGTGATTTACTTATAGCTGAAGTAAGTTTTCTTAACGCCTGACTCATAAGTCTTGCCTGCAAACCCAACTGTGCCTCTCCCATCTCTCCCTCAATCTCGGCACGAGGAGTTAAAGCAGCTACAGAGTCTACGACAATTAAATCTACAGCATTGGACCTAACTAAAGTCTCCACTATATCCAAAGCTTGTTCACCCGTATCAGGTTGAGAAATTAAAAGGTCATCAAAATTAACCCCAATTAACTTTGCATAGTTAGCATCAAAAGCGTGCTCAGCATCGATAAACGCCGATACTCCACCGTTTCGTTGTGTTTCAGCAATAATGCTTAAAGTAAGCGTAGTTTTACCTGAAGACTCCGGACCAAAAATCTCTATAACTCTACCTCTTGGTAAACCTCCTACTCCTAAGGCTTTATCCAAAGAAATTATTCCTGTAGGAAGAACTTCCACATCGAGTTTTACTCCCTCTTTAGGCCGCATTATTGCTCCCTTCCCATACTGTTTAATAATCTGTGCTATAGCTAACTCTAATGCTTTTTTCTTATTGGTAGAATTTTCTTCTTTATCCATAACTAACCTCCTGATAAAAATAAATTTCTTATTTTCCCATAAATATAACCTTTACTCTTACAAAAATCAGGTTCTATCTCTAAAAGAGGCTTAATAACAAACTCTCTCTCCCACATACGCGGATGAGGTATAGTTAAATCTTTATCTTGAATAGTCAAATCACCGTAAAGTAAAATATCCAAATCAAGAGTTCTTGGACCATTTATTACACCTCTTTTTCTTCCCAATCTATGCTCTATAGTATTCAAAATTTCTAAAAGTTTATAAGGTGATATAATCGTCTTTATTTTTATAACACCATTTAAATACTTACCTTGAGGTGGTCCGCCCACAGGTTCGGTTTCTATCAAAGAAGAAACCTTTTCCACAATCACTCCCTCTGTAGATTTTAAGTAGTTTATCGCTTCCTCAATATTTTTCAATCTATCACCGAGATTAGAACCAATACCAATAAATACAGTAAACATAAATGAATATTAACGATAATTTTCTCTTTATTTTCTATTTGTCTCTATAATAGTTAATGCTTTCTTCAATTTATCCTTATCAACAGTTAAAGCAAACCTTACGAATCCTTCTCCATAATTACCAAACCCTAAGCCAGCAGTAGCTATCAGACCTCTTTTGATAAGGTATTTTACAAATTCCATTGAAGAAGAAAAATTTTTAGGTATCTTTACCCAAACATAAAAAGTGCTTTGAGCGTAAATATTTTCTATACCTCCTTTTTTTAAACCATCTACAAATATATCCCTTCTTTCCTTTATAATCTTCCTAAGATTATCAATATAATCTCTCTCTTT
>JAMWDA010000071.1 GCA_023818995.1 Candidatus Omnitrophota bacterium | reverse complement strand
GATAGGTATGTATGTAGCTAAGAGGCTAATAGAGGAGAGCCACAAAGGTAGGATATGGTTTGAATCTGAGTATAATAAAGGGACAACCTTCTATATAGAGTTACCTAAGAAAGGGGTAAAGAAAAGTATTAAATAGCTATGTGGTTTTTAAGTAAGAGTTTTATATCTAAAGCTAAGGATATGTTAGAGGAGGTTAATTTACAACTTGAGCAGGGATTAGGTATTGTTTGTGCGGATAGAATGAAACAGATAATAGAATTTTGTGAGAAAAAAGGCACAATAAAAGATAGCCAAATATTATGGGTATATGGTATGGCTTGTTGTTTTTACGAGGAAAGTTTCTTTAGGTTTGGAAGTAAAAGTGATGGTAAATATTTAATTAAAGCAGAGCAAATAGGTAAAGATAATAATTTTTGGGATATTAATTTCTGGGTTGGCAAATGTAAACTGGAGGGTTTGGTATTTTCTGGGAGGAGTAGGAAGATAAACGAAGCTAAAGAAGAAGTTTTTTCCTGTATAGATAGGTTGGAGAAGAGAGAATTTTATCAATTAAGTATTCTTCCTATTTTGGTTTGGAATGCTTTGAACCAAGGTGATTTTAACTTAGCTAAAGATTTGAATGATAAATTTTTAGATTTAGCAGTCAGGTTTAATTCTATAAATGGCCAGGTTAATGCTAAAAGATTTCTTGGTAAAATAGCTCTTGAAAATGATAAAGTAGATGAAGCTTTAGGTTATTTTCAGGAAGCTTTAGATTTAGGTAAGGATAGGAAAATAGAGCAGATTGTGCCGGTTTTTTATAATATGGGAGAGGTTTATTTATTTAAAAATGATTTAGACAAATCTGAACAGTATTTATCGTTAGCAAGGGATACATTAGATAAGGATTTAAAGTTATTTAATGGTTTGTATCATATCCATATTACTAGATTAGAGGGAGTTTTATCAAAATTGAAGGGATCTTTTAGTGAGTCAGAGGAGTATCTGAAACGCAGTATTACTCTTGCTCAGGATAACGATAAGTTGATAGAGGAAGGTATAAGTTATTTAGAATTAGGTAAATTATACTTAGATATGGGTGATTATAATAAAGCTACCTTAGCTTTAGAAGAGGCATGTGCTAAATTTATCATAATAGATAATTCTTTTTGGTTATCGAAAGTTAAGATAACACAGAAGGATATAGCAGAAAGGAGAAAGGCAATGATTACTGATGTTAAAGAAAATTATCCCGTAAGTTCCTTCCATAACAAAGTTTTGGATGAATTTATTAGATTAGTTCTCAGTAGTTTAAACTTAGATGATGTTTTACATAACATCATAGAGTATACGATGAGTATTACCAAAGCTGATAGAGGCTTCCTTATACTTCATGATGAGAGAGGTCAGCTCTATTCACAGGTAGTGCGTATAAAAGGAAAATCAGAAGAGAAAGATAAAGTTATATTAGAGAATTTTAGTCGGTCTATTGTAAGAAAGGCTTTGGAGAATAAAAGCTCAATATTGCTTACCGATGCTCAGAGTGATAGTAGGTTTTCTGCTTCTGTAAGTATTGCTGCATTGGATATTCGCTCAGTTATATGTGTTCCTTTAAAGACGGATAAATCAGAGATTATTGGTTTAATCTATATCGATAAGAAAAATATAGCTGAAGCTTTTAATTCTCAAGATTTGGCATTAGTAGAGTTGTTAGGGAGTTACGCTTCTATTGCTTTAGTTAATGCTCGTTTACACACCGGTGTGCGTAGAAGATTGGAAACAGCAGAGGCACAACTTATTCAATCGGAGAAAATGGCTACATTAGGTGTATTAGCGGGTGGTGTTGCTCATGAGATAAATAATCCCTTAGGAGCGATATTACTTAATGCTGAGATGCTCCTTAAGGATATAGATAAAGGTCCTTATCGGGAAATGTTAGAAATAATAGGCGAAGGTGCACGTAGATGTAAGAATATCGTAGAGTTACTTCTTCAATATGCTCGTAAGACTAGTGGTAGATTTGAAAAAATAGATTTAAATCAAATAGTAGATAAAGTTTGTGTTTTTTTAGAATACCAACTTTTACAGGATAAAGTTAAATTAAATAAACAGAAAGAGGATACTTTTGTCTATATAGACGGTAATTTTAACGAAATTATGCAGGTTTTTACTAATATTATAGTTAATGCAAAAGAGGCAATTAAGGCTATGAAGGAATCAGGTAATATTAATTTGAGAATAAAAAAAGATAACGTTTTCGCAGTAATAGAGATAAGCGATGATGGGATTGGTATACCCCCAGAAAATATTCCTAAGATATTTGACCCCTTCTTTACTACCAAAGAGGTTGGTAAAGGGACAGGTTTAGGGCTATCTATAGTTTATCGTATCGTAGAGAACCATAAAGGTAGTATTGAGGTTTTCTCTAAAGTAAGAGAAGGAACTACCTTTGTTATAAGATTTCCTTTGAGTAAAAATTAGAATGTTATTTTATATTTATTTGGTTCGTTCGTAATTATTGTGGATTTTCTGTTTAGTTTTGAGATGTTTATAAAGTCACCAAATCGTATCCTAAAATTTACATAACCCCGTGATTTGCTTTTGGTTGAACTCTTCTCAATGTCCTACTCAAGCAAGTCAAAATTGTAAAATAGTGCCAAAAACTCTAATCTGAATAAAATCTCTTTTAAAATCAATAGTTTTAAAAATCAACTGTCAAAGTTGCGTGATTTTTTAAAAGGGTAGAAGGGGAACGGCGAAATCCTTCTACTGGTTTATGTGATGGTTTAACGTGAGAATCTTCTACCTTCAGAATGGCCTCTTTCTCTACCAAAATTTTCCCGGCGAGGATGCATCTTTTGCGCTTTACTGACTCTTAAAGTTCTTCCCTTTAATTCCTGACCATTTAAGGCATCAATTGCCTTTTGAGCTTGTTCTTCAGTCTCAAATTCAGCAAAACCGAACCCTTTTGATCTTCCAGAAAATTTATCGCTTATAATTTTTACTTCTTTGGCAGCAACTCCTTTTTCTATAAGTAATTGTTGCACTTCGTTTTCTGTGATACCAAAATCTAAATTACCAATATATATTTTTTTCTCTTCTTCCATTTTCTTTATCTCCTTTTAAATTTTTAAAATCTTCTAAATAACAAAATTCCCTTTTAAAAATTATTTTTTTCTTCTCTTCTCATTTACCCCCTTTTTTGACTGTGCCGTTCCATGAATTGTTTCTAGCATTTAATATAACATATTTTATCCTTTTTGTAAAGGTAAAGCTAAAATTTTGTTTTTTATACTTGGAGAGGTTTTATTTTCCAAATTTCTTGAGCATATTCTTTAATCGTGCGATCACTGGAAAATTTGCCACAGCTTGCTACATTTATTATTGATTTTCTTGTCCATTCTTCTTTGTTTTGATAAAGACGACCTGCTTCTTCTTGCTTATTTAGATAAGAGGCAAAATCTGCACAGATGAAAAATGTATCTATATTGTATACGGTTTTAATTATAGGTTCAAAGAGACCAGGATGGTAGGGAGAAAAGAAGTTCCCCATTATTAGAGAGAATATTTCTTTTAAGATAGGAGATTTTTTTATATACTCTTGAGGGTCATAACCTCTATTTTTGATATCTTCTATTTCTTGGGCAGTATGTCCGAAAATAAAAATATTTTCTTTACCTACGCTTTCAGCTATTTCAATGTTAGCTCCGTCCAAAGTTCCCATAGTTAATGCGCCATTTAGAGCAAATTTCATATTACCTGTTCCAGAAGCTTCCATACCAGCTGTGGATATCTGTTCGGATAACTCCCCAGCAGGTATTATTTTTTCTGCTAAAGATACACGGTAGTTCTCTATAAATACAACTTTAATTTTATCATTAACCGTTTTGTCTCTGTTAATGATTTCTCCCACGCTGTTGATAAATTTGATGATTAGTTTTGCCATATAGTAACCAGGAGAGGCTTTACCTCCTAAAATAAAAGTTCTTGGCTGAATAAATCTATTTGGTTCGTTTTTGATAGTTAAGTACTGAGATATTATATAGAAGCAAAATAATAGTTGCCGTTTATATTCATGGATGCGTTTAACTTGTATATCAAACATGCTCGTCGGATCAACAAGAATATTTGTGGTTTTGCTTATATATTTTGCTAATTCCTTTTTATTTTCAAGTTTTATCTCTTGCCACTTTTTTCTAAAAGAGGCTTCTTCTTTAAAAGGTAATATTTTTTTTATTTTTTCTAAATCGGTTATCCAACTCTTTCCTATAGTTTGATTTATTAAATGGGAAAGTAAAGGATTAGCTTTTAGTAGCCATCGTCTCTGGGTTATTCCATTAGTTTTATTGTTAAATTTTTCTGGGAAGAACGTATCAAAGTCTTTAAAAAATTTAGTTTTTAGTAGATGGGAGTGCAACTTAGATACACCGTTAACAGAAAAACTCCCTACAATAGCTAAATTTGCCATCCGCACCCTTTTAGGGTAATCTTCTTCAATTATTGACATTCTACGAAGTTTTTCGTTATCACCGGGAAACTGTTGGGAAACTTCGTTTAAGAAGCGAGCATTGATTTCATAAATTATTTGTAAATGTCGGGGAAGAACTTTCTCTAATAAAGGGACGGGCCAAGATTCTAATGCTTCAGGCATTAAGGTATGATTAGTGTAGGCAAATGTTTTTTGCACAATGTCCCAACTCGTATCCCAGTCAAACTCATACTCATCAAGGAGAATACGCATTAACTCCACAATGGCTAAACAAGGGTGAGTATCGTTAAGATGAATAACAACTTTATCTGGTAGTTTCCTTAAATCACTATTTTCTGCTTTAAATCTCCTTATAATATCAGAGATAGAGGCAGCAGTAAAAAAGTATTCCTGTTTTAAACGCAATTCTTTACCTCTACTTACTTCATCGTTAGGATATAGGACCTTAGAGATACTTTCTGAGATAATCTTTTTTTGCATTGCTTGTTCATAATCACCGCTGTTGAAATAATCTAAATCAAATTCCTCTGTGCTTTTAGCTGACCACAGTCTTAGAGTATTTACCGTATTATTTTTGTAACCTGGTATAGGTAAATCGCAAGGCACAGCTAAAACATCTTCCGTGTCTACCCATTTTACACGAAATTTACCGTGTTTATCGTAAAAATTAATTGTTTTACCATAAAAGTGCACTTTTACGGGATACTCTGAACGAGCAAATTCCCAGGGGGTACCTGATTTTAACCATTCGTCAGGTAGCTCCACCTGATAACCATCCTTAATTTTTTGATTAAATATACCGTACTCATAGCGAATACCATAGCCATGACAGGGAATACTCAAAGTTGCCATAGAATCTAAAAAACACGCGGCTAATCTTCCTAAACCACCGTTACCTAAGCCGGCATCCTGTTCCTGTTCTTCAATTTCTCTAAAGTTGTATCCCATCTCTTCTAAAGCAGAAATAACTTCCTTTTTTAATCCTAAATTAATAATGTAGTTATCCAAAAGCCTACCAATTAAGAATTCCATCGATAGGTAGTATACGCGTTTAACATTTTCTCGATGATACTTCTGTTGGGTAATAATCCACCGTTCTACAATTCTATCTCTGATAGCTAAAGCTAATGCCCAAAAGTGGTCGTTAGTAGTAGCGGTAAATTGGTCTTTAGAGAGGGCATATTCACAGTTATCTCTGAATGCTAATTTGATACCATCTTTATTCATCTCTTTATGGATAATTTTCCATTCTCTATCAACTTTTTTTACCTTCTTCATAAGTTTTCCTCCCTGGTATAGATTGGACCAACTTTTCTAATTAAACTTATAATTTCTTTACGATTAGATTGTGAAGTTGCTACCCAAGTAGTCATAATTAAGCCTTTACCTCCTGATGATAGTAATAGTTTCTTCCATTTTATCACTTGCTCAACTTCTTTACCCGGGGCAACCCATACTTCAAATTTTTTCTCTACTAATTGCTTAATAATCTTTGGTTGTACATTGTTATAATCCCAAAGTATTTGGACAACATCTTTGGGAATATTATCTAAAGCATACATAACTTTTTCTGCGTGAACTAAAGCTCTTTTTGATTGTGCGGAGTCATTCCACATAAGAGTTTTTAGTTTTCTTTGTTTAAGATGTTTCCTAAGAGTTTTTATAGCGTTTATGTATTGGCTAATTGCCCTATCGTGGTCTTCATCCATACCGATATGAAAATAGCGTTGAGGTTGGCATATTTCTATTAATTCATCTATTATATCAAAAGCTATCTGCCAGTATTGGGGATTGTCAAAGAGTTCATTGTAAGGGTAGAACCAATCGTTATGATGGTGGTATCGGCTTTGAGAAAAATTTAATTTGGGGACAACCTCTATACCATTTTCTTTAGCGTATTTTACCAATTTTTTTAGATAGCTGGGAGGAAGAGTATAACGCCTGGCTAATTCAGGATGAGAATTATATCTTATCCCATCAGCACAATCTATGATTAATAGATTTAATCCTACCTTTTTAATTTCCTCTACGATTTCTATACCCAAATCTAAGTCAAATGGCTTCTCCTTAGATTTTAGTTTATACCAATCAGGGTCGTAATGGGTAATGTGAAGTAAAAATCCACGTACAGGGACAATTTTTTTACCTTTCATACTTTCTATATCTTACATTAAAGGTTATCCCTTGACAAGATTTAATTTATTGGTATACTTTTTTTTCTTGTAAAATTCTATTTATAAATAAAAAGAATATTTTTAGTATGAAGAGAGTTTATGCTATAACCAAGAATTCCTTCATTAATTTTTTAGAGAGACTTTCCTCTGTTTATAATGTAGTTATACCTTATCAGATAGAGAATAATTACACGTGGATAAATTTTAAGGGTGAGTTCAATTTTAACGATTATCGATGTATTAGTTCTATACGTCAATTTTTTCTTCCTTGCCAAGAGTTAATCAGTATAAATTATAAAGATATTGAGTTAAAAAAGAGACCCTTTTGTATCGTAGGAGCAAAGAATTGTGATATCCAATCTTTAAAGATTCAGGATTACGTATTTCTAAAAGATGAGGTAGATGAAAGTTACAATTTCTTTCGTAAGAATAACGTTATCATTTCTAGTGATTGTAGAAATTTTAAAGAGGTTTGTTTCTGTTTAAATTTAAATATTAAACCTTATCCTGAAGAAAACTATGATTTAAATTTATCTTTGGTAGACGATGTATATTTGATAGAAGTTGGTTCAGAGAAAGGAGACAAGTTGATAAAAGAAAATAGTAATTTTTTTCAAGAGCCACCAGATACTTGGTTAGAAAAGAATTTAGAGTTAAGAAAAAATTTAGAAGAAAAGCTCTCTAAACAGATTATCTTGCAAGGATTGGTTAACAGAGAAGTCCTCTACCAGTTAGTAAAGAGTGGTTACGAAAATAATATTTGGCAGGAGGAGGCAGAACATTGTGTAGAGTGTGGTGCTTGTATTATGAATTGTCCTACCTGTCATTGTTTCCTTCTCTTTGATGATGAGGAAAATAAGAATTTGTTAAGAGGAAGAACATGGGATGGTTGCCAGTATAAGAATTTTGCTAAGGTAGCAGGGGGAGCAAACCCTCTCTTGTTTAGAAGTAAAAGATTACGCAATCGTTATATAAAAAAATTTGAGTTTTTCCCTGATAGATTAGGTATCTACGCCTGTACAGGTTGTGGACGGTGTATTGAATGTTGTCCGGGGAAAATAGATTTAAGAAATATTTTTAAAAGATTAAAAGAAGATAGTAAGTTATCTAAATTGTAATTTAGTTCTGTTAAGATTATGCTGTATATACCATTAGAAGTAAAGGTTACCAAAGTAATTGAAGAGACACCTACTATAAAAACATTTGTTCTTAAAACCGATAGAAATTTCTCTTTTAAGACCGGTCAGTTTGTAGAGTTAACTTACCCTGGTAAAGGGGAAGCACCCTTTACTCCTTCTTCTGACCCTAATGTGAAGGATGGGTTTGAAATAACTATTATGAATGTAGGAAGAGTTACTTCACTCTTTCACAAGTTAAGTTTAGGAGAAAAGTTGGGGGTAAGGGGACCATATGGTAACGGTTACCCTGTAGATAGTTTTGTTAACAAAGAGATTCTTATTGTAGGAG
>JAMWDA010000070.1 GCA_023818995.1 Candidatus Omnitrophota bacterium | reverse complement strand
ACTCTTCAAAATATCCTCAAAATATTTTTAAAATCCCTTGCCCAGCAAAAAGGAATTGAAAGAAATCTTTTAATCAAAAAGTTCATTAAAGATATTCTTTATTCAAAAGAGCAAATCCAGATAAACCTTTATTATTCGGAGGATTTTGAGGCATTCAAAAATTCAAATATTCCTTCAGGGGTTGGGTCGGGTGGGGATAAAAAAGAAAAGGGGACTTCCGATTCTCATTCCGAAAATCCCCAGTTCGTATTGTCAAAAATGGCTCCCCGGGTAGGGCTCGAACCTACGACCTACTGGTTAACAGCCAGCCGCTCTACCTGTTGAGCTACCGGGGAAATATTTTAAAAATTATAAACTATTTACGATTAATCGTCAAGTAAACCGTTATTCTCTAAAATAATTCTCAGAATCATCTTGAGGATTAAAACCTAATATTCTTTTGGTTTGGGAAAGATCGAATACATTGGTCGTATTATCACTTGTAACAAAAGCAACAATAAAATTAGAAGATGTGTTCTCTTCTATAGCTTTCTCAAATGCTTGAACTAAATCTCTTTTGCTGCAAAATACCGCGCGCATATAGTCACTATCGTAAAAAACAGGATTATCTTCAGAAACTGTCCAACCAATTCTTAAGGCAATAAATTTCATCCCTAAATAGGAGAGGTATCTGCCTACATATTCACCAAATACTTTGGATTGAGCATATAGACATTGTGGTGTGGGTGGCATATCAAGAGTAATGACTTTCCTCAAACCCTTTCTTAATGCCTCTCTTATCGCACCTTCATGATAAAAATTGGAACTAGCATAAATGATTTTTTTAACTCCCGCTCGCATAGCTTCTTCAAAAACATAACTCGTTGCCATAAAATTGTTCCTGAAAGTAAGTTTTTGAGGGGCATCGGGATGAGGATTACCCGCTAAATGAATTAAAACTTCTACCCCCTCAAATATTCCTTTAACTTTTTCTTTTTCTGCAAAATCTACATTAGTAAAATTATCTTCTCCTTCCATATTAACTATATCGTATAAACGCAATTGGTAAATCAACTTCAACCCCTCTCTTAAAGTAGTCCCTATATTCCCCGCAGCACCTGTTATCCCTACTATCCTTTTCCTAATCATAAATTATTTTTTAACGAACGATTATACCTTCTTTCTTGCTTAGTTCATCTCTTATATTCTGATGAATGGTATCTACCTCTTCCGAGGTAAGAGTTCTTTCTTTAGATTGATAAAATATCCTTAAGGTAAAAAAGTTAGAATCTTGAGGTAAATCTTTACCTCTATATACATCTATAACTCTATAATTGTAAAGAAATTCTTTACCAACTTCTCTTATAGTATCTCCAATTTTCTTGAAGTTAATATCTTTTCTTAAACCAAGACTTATGTCTCTATATACGATAGGATACTGACTAAATGGTTTATACTTATTTTCTTTTTTAAACGATTTTAATAATTCTAAATTAAATTCTCCATAAAATATGTTCTCTTTTAAGTCTAACTCTTTCCTTACTTTCTCATCTAACTTGCCAAAGAAACCAACAGGCTCTTCCTCAATAACTACCATTAATGCTTGTATAAAGTTAGGTAAACTATCCTCTCTAAATTCGTATTGAGCAATGTTTAAAAAATTTAATAACTCTTCTACTATGCCTTTAAGAAAGAAAAATTCTTCTCTTATACCACTTACGCCTAAGGAAAGTTTGGGAATCTCTTTAAAATTATCCCTATCTTTAATATAAACGTTAGCTATCTCAAAAAAACGGAGATTACGCTGATTACGATTAAGATTGTACATAATAGTATCAAGCATACCTGTTAATAAGGTTGGACGTAAAGTATTCTCTTGTTCACGAAGAGGGTTGGTAATATTGATACTCTCTATTTTACCTAAATTTTTTAAATTTTTCTCTGAGACGATACTATAGGTAATAATTTCTTTTAATCCTAATATAGGTAGGAAACTACGTAATTTTCTTTTAAACTCAAATAATTCATCTTGATTTAGTTGGAAAGGTAAGAACGGTAAACAAGGCTCTATTTTGTCATAACCGTAAATTCTAACAATCTCTTCATAAATATCTACCTTTTCTTTAATATCAAACCTAAATGCTGGAGAAATTATTTGCAATCCATTAGAACCTCTATCTTTTACTTGAAAATCGAGATGGGAAAGAATTTTTTTAATTGAATCTTTAGGTATATTAGAGCCTAAATATGAATTTAAATCGTTGATGCTTAAGCTTATTACTTTTTTCTTTGTCAAAGGTTTTCTTCCTGCTTTACCATAACCAATTAGCTTACCATCTGCCAATCTTTCTATTAGAAGATTAGCTTCCTGAGAAGCACACTCTAAATAGTCACTGAACACCGCTCGCTCAAAACGGTAAGAAGATTCTGTAACTAAACCCGCTTTTTGTCTTGAACGCCTTATGGTTAAAGGTGAAAATACCGCTGCTTCCAAAAATACATTTTTAGTATTCTCATCAACCTCGGTATCTTTTCCACCCATAACTCCCGCTAAAGCAATTACTTTTTTATCATCAGCAATCACTAAATTATCTCTAAAGAGTTCCCTTTCTTTGCCGTCAATAGTAATTAATTTTTCTCCTTCTTTTGCTCTACGGATATATACGTTACCTTCAATTTTATCATCGTCGAAAGCATGTAAAGGAGTCCCCCACTTAAGCATGCAGTAATTGGTTATATCTACAATATTATTAACGGAGTTAATCCCACAGTTTAAAACTCTCTCTTGTAACCACTGGGGAGAATTAGTTATATTTACTCCTCTTATCAATCTACCAATATAGAATAAACAATCTTGAGGTGATTCTATAATTATTTTTCTTTTTTTCAGCGTAGGTTTAGTTTTTATTTTAGGATAATTTAGTTTTAATTTTTTGTTTAAACATACAGAAATCTCTCTTGCTATACCTATAATTGATAACCAATCGTAACGGTTAGCGGTAACTTCTATTTCCAATATCCAGTCTTTACCTTTACTTTCTAATCGTTCTACTTCCATACCTGCCATAGTAAGAAGTGACGATAATTTCTTGGGAGATATATTTATATCCACCAGCTCTTTAATAAAATCTAAACTAAATTGCATATTTTAAATATAAAATTGTTCAAGAAAACGAATATCGTTTTGGTAAAAAAGTCTTATATCCTCTATTCCGTATTTAAGCATAGCTATTCTATCTACACCCATACCAAAAGCGAAACCACTATATTTTTTATAGTCTATACCGCAGTTTTCTAATACTTGGGGATGTATCATCCCAGCCCCTAAAATCTCCAGCCACCCTTTACCTCTACATACGCTACACTTATATTCAGAGCCTTTCTCCAAATGTTTTGATTTACAGATAATACAAGAAACATCTACTTCTACTGAAGGCTCGGTGAAGGGGAAAAAATGTGGCCGGAAACGTAGTTCCACATCTGAAGAGAAAAAACTTTTAGCAAAATAGGTAAGCACACCTTTTAAATGAGAAAAATTAATACCCTTATCCACAGCAAATCCTTCAATTTGATGAAACATAAAGGAGTGGGAAGCATCAACTTTATCCGGCCTATAAACTCTTCCCGGAGAAATAACTGCTAAAGGAGGTTTATTTTTTTCCATAACCCTTATCTGAGAAGGAGACGTATGCGAACGTAAAAGTAATCTTCCATCATTGCTTTCAGGAATATCTAAATAAAAAGTATCAAATACATCACGGGAAGGGTGCTGTAAAGGTATATTCAAAGAGGAGAAATTATGTTTTTCATCTTCTATCTCTCCTCCTTCTATAACAACAAAACCCATCCTTTCAAATATAGAACAAATAATATTATTTACTATACTTAAGATATGAAGAGAACCTAGATAAGCTTGTGAAGAGGGAAAAGTTAAATCCAATCTATCCTCTTTTATCTCTACACTCTTTAACTTCTCCTCAATAATAGAACTTATCTTCTCTTTTAAACTATTAATATTCTTACCCAATAAGGCTTTTTCCTCTCTATTCTCTAAATGGGAGATTTGAGTAAAAAGTTTATTAATGGGAGATTTCCTACCTAAATATTTTATACGTAACTTTTCTAAATCTTCCCCGCCCTTAACCAAACTTAAATCTTTCTGAAACTCTTCTTCTAACTTACTAATCTCCTTTTCCATATTAATTTCTTTAATAAATAACTACCAGTTAATAATAAATAAGCTATCATTAAACTAACTCCCAAATTAATTTTAAAAGTAGGGATCTGATCTTCTCTTAAGGAACCTTCCCTTATAATTCTTAATGTTTTAGCGTGTATATCTAAATCCCCTCCATGTTGTAAACAGGCACGATTAAATATCCCCTTTATTTCTATCCAATCACCATTGTAGCTATAATTACCCACATAAGATATTTCTTTTGCTAAATCTCTATCTACCCATACACCTATGGTTCCTTTACCATCGTTAACATTTACCCAGGCATATTTACCTCTTGACATTATATCGCCTATAACTTCTCCTTCGTAAATTATAATTTTACCATCGTATTCTTTGGCATTACCTATTAGTTTAGCACTATCAATTTTTTCCTCAGCATAACCTAAAGAAGTAATGAATAGCATAAATATTAAAATATATCTAAATGGAAAGTTTATCATTTACCTTTCAAAACTGCAAGGAAAAAACTTATTAAAGTAAATACAGACATAAATTCAAGTCTCCCTGTCCACATCTGAACTATGTAGGTAAGTTTTAGACCCCAAGGCATATTAGGATTAGTAATGCCACAGGATAACCCTACGTTAGCAGAAGCGGATACGGACTCAAAAAGAGAATATAAAAATGGATAACCATAAAATACCCCTACAAGTGTTCCCAACAGAAATAATATTATATAAGATAAAGTTATTAACGATGCTGCTCTTACTTGTTTATCTTCTAAAACCATATCTTTTAGGTGATAAAATTTCTGGATCAAAAATGACCTTTCGGGAAACATTATCCTTTTTAAATCTTCTTTAATAGCATTAAAAATAATTCCTATCCTTAACATCTTTATCGCTCCTGTAGTAGAACAAACCGCCCCCCCTAAAGACATAGCTAAGATAATCCCCGTTAGAGCTAACTGTCCCCATTCTCTGCTAAACTGATAAGCATAGATTGTTTGATAACCTGTGCCACTATGGGCAGAAATAAGTTGATAGAAACCTTTACGAAATAGCATTGTAAAATTAGAATAACTACTTAATTGTGTTATTCCTAAGGCGGTGATAAAGAAGGTGATAGTTACCGTTACTAAAAAAATAGATGTTTCTATGTCTTTTAGAATATCTTTCCACCTATTTGTCCAAACATTGTAGTGCAATTTAAAATTAATTGCTCCTAATATCATTATAATCATAGTAACAATTTCTAATGGTAAACTATGGTAGTAAAGGATACTCTGAGATTGAGGGGTAAATCCTCCTGTATCAAAAGCAGCCATAAATAAACAAGCTCCATGGAAAAAAGCATTTTTTGTTCTCAGTCCATTAATGATACCTATTGTTGCTAAAATAAGTGTACCTAAAATTAAATAAACTATACTTATTAACCATATAAATCTTGCCGTATATATTAGATTAGGTAATATCTTCTCCTCACGCGCTTCTCCTACATACATCCTAAATGCTCCTATAAAACCCTTGGTAAATACAGAAAGAGCAATAATCACAATTCCCTGTCCACCAATAAATATAGTAAGATGACGCCAAAAGTTATGCGTGTAAGACAAATGGTCAAGGTCTTTAACTAAAGTTAATCCTGTGGTAGCGAACCCACTCATTGCATCAAAACAAGCATCAAGATAAGAATTCCAATGTCCACTAAGAAATAAAGGAAAAGCTCCAAAAAACATTGCAAATAACCAAGAGAGAGAAACAACAATCATCCCTTGCATCCAGTTCAATTCTTTATTGGTATAACACAAACGAGTTAATAATAAACCAAAAAGATAAGTTATACCCATACTAATAGTAAAATCTAAAACTGGTTGAGTCTCTTTAAAAAATAACCCGCAAAGAATCGGTAAAAGCATAATCAGGCTTAGACTTATAATAATTTTGCCTGAGTAAAAACCAATTATTTTTATATCTTCTATCTGAGGTTTAAGAACCATTTTAATAAAATAATAAGCATATAAATATACCTATAATTATTACGGTCAAAGCGTATATAACTTCTATAAAGATACCTTTAATTGGATTTATAATGATTTTTTTCATTATATCTTACCGATGAGTATATTTAAAAGTTGAGGTTCGTTACCAACCAGTGTTAAAGCAATAACATCATCGCCGGGCTTAAGAATAGTGTTGCCTTTAGGAATAATTACCTCTTCTCCACGCAAAACAGAGACTAAAGCTGAATTCTCTGGCCAGATAATTTCTGAAAGAGGTTTATTTATAACAGGAGAATCTTGCGGTAAGTCTACACGAACAATTGCTAATTTACCTCTTTTAAAACTCAAAAGATTAACTACATCAGAAAAAGATACCTCTTCTTCGATAATCTTAGAAATTATAGTGGTATCGTTAATAGGGACATCTATACCTAACTCAGAAAATGTACGTTCATTATCAGGGTCATTAACTCTTGCTACCGTTCTGCGGACATTAAAATTATCTTTAGCTAATTGACATGCAATTAAATTATCCTCGTCACTACCGGTAACCGCAGCTAAAACATCCGCTCTCCTAATACCTGCTTCCTCTAATATAGTAGGATCGCAACCATCACCGTTAATAACCAAAACTTCCAACTGCTTAGCAATCTCTTCACATATCATCTTATTACGTTCAATGATACTCACCGTATGTTTATTGTCGCTCAAACGCTTAGCTAAAAAATATCCCACCTTACCTGCTCCAATGATTACAATATACATTTAAATACCCAATCTTTTCTTTATTTTATTTAGACTTTTACTTTTAGCTATTCCTATCAATACATCTTTCTGGTTAACTAAAGTTTGATGATGAGGAATAATTAATTCTTCTTCACGTTTAATTGCGATTATCAAAAATTCTTCGGGCATATTTATATCTTCGATCTTTCTACCAACGAATTGCTCTTTAGCTTCAACTTCAACAATGCTTACCTCTTTACTCTCTAACAAATAACTGGAAAATATGCGTTTGGTAAGTTTATCTCGCAGGAGCGAAGAAAAAAATAACGTGCCACTAATTATTTCTAATCCCATATTAGCATAAAGCTCGGCTCGTTCGGGGTCATAAACTCTTGCAATTACTCTGGGCACATTAAATATTTTTTTAGCTACCTGTGCAGCAAGTAAATTAGTATTATCAATATTGGTTAATGCACAAAAAGCATCGGCATTTTCAATACCTGCCTGCTGTAATACTTGCCGAGAAAAACCATTACCTACTAAAGTTATCCCATTAAAAGCATTACCTAACTTACGGAAGGAAACTTGGCTTTTATCTATAATTACTACATTATGCCCATCGTTAGAGAGAAACTTAGCTAACTCCGAACCCACTCTACCACAACCAACGATAATCACATACATATAGCTATCTTTAATTTTTTGCTACTTCCACAATCTTATCAAAAACTTCAGGATACTCACTGGCTATCTTTGCTAAAATATCGCGGGAAATTAAAATATTCTTTTCCTTTAATTTATGGATAAATATACGATAAGATAACCCTCTTTCTCTCGTAGCAGCATTAATACGAGTTATCCAAAGAGAACGGAACTCTCTCTTTTTTGCCCTTCTGTCTCTATAGGCATATACTCCTGCTCTCCTAACTGTCTCTATAGCCCTACGGTAATGTTTGGAACGTTTACCCCAATAACCCTTAGCTAACTTTAAAACCTTCTTCCTTCTTCTTCTCGTAGCTACACCATGTTTTGTCCTCATTTTTAACCTCCTTAAGATTGTAACACTTTCCTTCTCCTCCAGGCAACTTTAACCATAACTACTAGAGTTAAAAATATTATTAATAAAATTAACCTTGTACCTATTATATAAATATGATTAGCAGGAGAAACATTCTTCATTAGAATTGTAGGTAACCACTCCTGTATTAACCAAGCTGATAATATTATTA
>JAMWDA010000069.1 GCA_023818995.1 Candidatus Omnitrophota bacterium | reverse complement strand
CATTTAGGGTAATAAAAGATTTGTATCTTTGGCATTTGCGAATAGTTAAATCCTATTTAGTTAATCCTAAACCATTCTATAGACTCTACCGCGAGTTATTTAAAGAATATAAATTTAGTGATTGTAAAATACCGTTTTCTGCTGTTGCTGTAGATATGTGTAAAGGAGAAACTGTAGTTATAGATAAAGGTAGTCTATTGAAGAGTATAGCTGCTTCTAGTGCTTTACCTGGTTTCTTCCCTCCTGTAAAGATAGGAGAAAAAATTTTTGTAGATGGAGGGGTATTGATGCCTTTACCTTCTAAGGCAATAGCTGATAAAGTTGATTTTGTAATTGGTGTTAATTTAAATGAACCTTTCCACTGTTTACCTAAAGTAAAAAATGTATTGGACACGCTTTTTATAGTGGATAGGATAAGACATAATAGGATAGTTGAGGAGGGAGTTAGGTATTGCGATTTTGTTATTTCTCCCCCTATATATAACTATACCTGGGCTGATTTTGAGGATGCGGAAACTATAATTAATATCGGTTATCAGGAAGCATCTCTTAATAGAGAAAAGCTTTTAGGTAAACTTAAAGAAGCAAGACTTCTTACTTTCTTTACACGAGGGAAAAAATGGAGGTTGAGATGCAAAAATTAATGGTTTTAAAAAAGTATAGAATTCTAATGTTGGAATGGATGGGAGTAATGGTATTCACTTTACTTATGATTTTTTCGGCGAATATTAGGATACCACTCTTTTTTACCCCTGTGCCTATTACTCTTCAGAATTTCATAATTTTTTTAAGTGTTTTGTATTTAAAGGATAAAGCGTGGATATCTCAGACAATTTATATTATATTAGGAGCTATAGGTTTACCTGTATTTGCTAAGGGTGGAGCAGGATTATCTTATTTTTTAGGGCCAACCGGTGGCTATTTAATTGGGTTTATCTTATCTAGTTTTATTTGTGGTTGGTTGATAAGAGAGTATGGTAATGTTAAAAATTTTAATTTATATAGATATTTTTTAATTTTCTTGTTAGGGAGTATGATTATTCTTTTCAGTGGAGTGTTATGGTTAAGTTTCATTTTAGGTTTTTCACTAAGAAAAGCGTTAATGTTGGGGATGTTCCCATTTATATTAGGAGATACATTCAAGTCACTTTTAGCTAGCATAATTGCTGTAAAGTTAAGGAGGCCGGATGCAAGAGAAGAAATTTTATCTTAAAGATGATGGAACATTTGTTGTAGATGATTATAATCAAGCTTATCCATTTTCCAATTTTCTTCCTGCCATTGCAGGAAAGTGGGGAATACCTATGTGGGTGTTTTATGTTAATAGGGCACAAGCAGTGGTTAGTTTCGGTATCCAAGATAAAGATAATTCTATAATGGAGTTTTTACCCGCGGATAAAGCTTACAGTTTAGTTTCTACAATGGGTTTCCGCACATTTTTAAGAGTAAATAAGTCCTTTTATGAGCCTTTTAATACGATCTATAATTTATGGGGAGGGAATAATAGAAAACATAGACTTTTAATAACTAGCCATGATTTAACTATAGAAGAAGAGAACAAATCTTTTAATTTAAAAATCTCCGTTAATTATTTCACTTTACCCAATTATCCTCTACCTATGTTGGTGCGCACATTGAGTATTAAGAATTTAGCAAAGAGAGGCAAGATAAATTTGAAAGTAATCGATGGAGCCCCAAGAATAATCCCTTTTGGTGAGAGGGATATTTTTCTAAAAAATTTATCCCGCACAGTAGAAGCATGGATGTGCTCGGAAATTAAAGATAATGTAGCTATATTTCGTTTAAAGGTTGACCCTAAGGATGGTCCGCGAACTAAATTTTTGGAAGGAGCACATTTTAATTGCTCTTTTTACGAAGATAAGGGATTAGTTTACCCTTCTATTATAATTGACCCTTTTAAATTGTTTGGTATGGATACATCTTTTATCGTTCCTTTAGAGTTATATAATCTACCCTCTAAAAGATCAAAGGATCCTATAGGTTTATATGGCAGGACACCTTGTGCTTTTAGTTGTTTTGAATGGGAATTAAAAGGTGGCGAAGAGAAAAAGTTATACAATCTCTTTGGTAGTGTATTTAATGAAGGTATGTTGAATAAATTGAAAGATATAAACAGTAAGTTTTTAGAGGAAAAGAGGAAGGAGAATATCTCTATTATTGAAAAGATAAAGGATGATGCTTTATGTGTTTCCGGTTTTAATAATTTTAATCAGTATGTTAGAGCAACTTATTTAGATAACGTTCTAAGAGGGGGATACCCTTATAATCACGATGGTAAAAATTTCTACCACATTTTTACTCGTAAACATGGAGATTTAGAGAGAGATTATAATAAGTTCAAAATTTTACCTTCTTATTTTTCAGAAGGAGAGAGTAACTATCGTGACCTTAATCAAAATAGGAGGATAGATTTATTTTTTAATCCTTCTATTGGCAGAAAGAATATAGTTTATTTTATGAACTTTTTAAAGATGGATGGTTATAATCCTTTAGTGTTGAAAGGAGAAAAACTTTATTTTGATGATGAGGAGAGCATAAAGGATATTTTGAAAGATTCTAATATTGAGATAGAAACAGCTCTATTAGATTTTATGAAGAAGGGTTTTTACTTAGGAGAGTTGTTCAATTGGTTTATCCAGAGAAACGTAGAGATAGAGGATAGAGATAAATTGGTTAGTAAAGTTTTATCTTTAGCTAAACGTGAACCTATTGCTAAATTTGGTGAAGGTTATTGGATTGACCACTGGTATTATAATCTTGATTTAATAGAAAGTTTTCTTTATTTTTATCCCGATAAGTTAAAAGAGTTGTTCTGGGAAACAGAATTTATGTTCTGGGATGATGAGTACAGGGTAAAAAATAGATTTTTTAGGTATATTCTAAAGGATGGGAAGTTATATCAAGGCGAGAGTGTAGAGTGCGTGGAAGGGAAAATAGAGCTTATAAATAGTAGAGAGAGATTTAAGAATTTCCTGCACGATAACAGCGGTAAGGGAAAAATCTACACGGCGAATCTTTTTGTAAAATTGTTATCTTTAATACTTAATAAAGCTTCTACTTTTGACCCTTATGGTTTGGGCATAGAGATGGAAGCAGATAAGCCTGGTTGGTGCGATTCCTTGAACGGGTTACCCTATATATTTGGTTCATCTCTTTGTGAAACTATAGAATTGAAGAGAGCTTGTAAGTTGGTTTTATATGCAATAGATAAATTAGGCAGTAATAACTTTGTAATGGTTCCTAAAGAGATATACGATTTTTATAAAAAACTTAACGAATTCTTATCTTATTATTTTTCTCTTTACGAAGATAATAAAGATTATCTATGGTGGGATAAGACAAATGATTTTAAAGAAGAGTTTAGAGAACGCACTTTCTGGGGGATAAGCGGTGATTGCCAAGGGTTAGGTTTAGATGAATTAAGGAAGTTTTTAGAAATGTTGGTTAAAAAAATAGATAGGGGGATAGATAAGGCAAAAGAGAGTAAAGATTTTTATCCTACATATTTTTATTATGAAGTTAAGGATTACCAGAGTATCGGTGAGAGTTATTTTAAACCAACAGTCTTTTTAAAAAAGGAATTACCGTTATTCTTAGAAATAGCAGTTCATCTATTAAAATTACTAGATAAGGATAATTATAGGATAGTAGAGACAATAAGAAATTCAGAGCTTTACGATAACAGGTTAAAAATGTATCGTTTAAATGCTAATTTGTATAATTGTCCTCTTGAGATTGGAAGAAGTAGAGTTTTCCCTCGAGGGTGGTTAGAAAACGAATCTATATGGTTACATATGGAGTACAAATACCTATTGGAGTTGCTTAAGAATGGTTTCTACAACGATTTTTACAAAGATTTATTTAATTGCTTAGTTTGTTTTTTTGACCCACAAGTTTATGGCAGAAGTATTCTGGAAAACTCCTCATTTATAGTTAGTAGTGCTTACTACGATAGTAACCTGTGGGGTAAAGGGTTTGTGGCTAGGTTAAGTGGCTCTACAGCAGAACTTCTCCATATGTGGATGATTATGTGTTTAGGAAGGAAACCATTTTTTATAGACGAAGATAACAAGTTATGTGTGGTATTTTCTCCTATCTTAAAAAAAGATTTTTTTACCAAGGAAGAGGTAAAGATACTATTTAATAATAAAGAAGTGATTTTGCCAGCAAACGTTTTTGCTTTTAAATTATTTTCTTCCATTTTAGTAGTTTATCATAATCCTGAAAGAGAAGATATTTTTGAGAGAAAGGCAAATAGGATAGTGATAAAAAGTAACGGCAGAGAATATTCCTTGGGTTCTGCGATTATAAAACCTCCCTTCAGTGTGGAGATTAGAGAGAGAAAAGTAGAGCGGATAGATATTTATTTTTAAAAATTCTAAGGTAGATAGGAATTGCAAAACACAATAGAAATTTATTTATACCTATAGAGAAACGATGATTCTCTATAATTTTTTCTTATTGTTTTTTAATTTTAGAATTAGCACGTTTTTCAAATAGTTCTTTATTTTTATAATTTTATGTGGTAAATTATTAAAATGTGTTTTTGTAAATTAAATAGCGAGGTGAAGTATGTCAAGAAAAAAGAAAGGTAAATTGTCGTGGAGAAGAAGAAGAAGGAAAAATAAAGGAAGAAAGCCTAATTTAGGGTGATTAGGTATTATCCATACAAAAAAATAAACCTATGGGGATAAAAGAAAGGTTAAAGGAAGATATTGATACCGTATTTAAGAAGGATCCCGCAGCAAGAACTACTATGGAAGTAATTTTATGTTATCCGGGCTTACATGCTGTTTGGCTGCATAGAATAGCACATTATTTATGGGATAATGGTTATAAAACATTAGCAAGGTTAATTTCTCATATTTCCCGTTTTTTTACTGGTATCGAGATACATCCGGGGGCAAAGATTGGTCGTAGATTTTTTATCGATCATGGTATGGGGGTAGTTATTGGAGAGACTGCTGAGATAGAAGATGATGTGTTGATGTATCAGGGATCGGTTTTGGGAGGGGTTTCTTGTGAAAAAATTAAAAGACACCCCACAGTAAAGAATAATGTAGTTATCGGTGCAGGAGCAATCGTTTTAGGTCCTATCGTTATTGGAGAGGGAGCAAAGATTGGTGCAGGTTCAGTGGTAATAAAAGATGTTCCTCCCAATTCTACAGTCGTAGGGGTTCCGGGAAGAGTTATTACCGATGGTATAAAAGAGAAATTAGGAACAGATTTAGAGCATAATAAATTACCCGATCCCCTTATTGAGATTTTACAGAATCTTGAGCACAGACTAGATAACTTGGAGAAGAAAATTATAACACAGAAATGATAGAAAAAAAAATCGTTTTACATTTTCCTAAGGAGATGGTAGATAAACCAATAGTATTTCGTTTAGTAAAGGATTTCGACTTAGAGTTTAACATTTTGAAAGCAGAAGTTAACCCTCGTGAGGAAGGAGTGCTTGTTTTATCTTTAAAGGGAGAGGAGGAAAATTATGATAAGGGTATTAATTACTTAAAAAATGAAGGGGTAAGAGTTCAGCCTCTCTCTCAAGATATATCTATGGATAAAGATAGGTGTGTAAGTTGTACAGTATGTATCCCTTTGTGTCCTACGCAGGCATTCGTAAAGGATAATAAGAGTTTTGAAGTTAATTTTATCAAAGATAAATGTATCGCCTGTGGAATATGTATTTTAGCTTGTCCTTATCGGGCGATGAAGATTAGTTTTTAGAAAATATTTATGAAGGTATTGGTTACAGGAGGAGCAGGGTTTATTGGTTCTAATGTAGTTGAACTTTTAGTTCGTAAAGGAGCAAAAGTTTATGTTTGGGATGATTTCTCTAAAGGTGATTTTAAAAATCTTATGGGTATAGATTGTGAGATAATTTGTGGAGATATCTTGGATAAGAGTATTTTTAAGAAACTGCCTAACGTGGAGGCAGTTATCCATGAGGCAGCTATTACCGATACAACTTTGAAAGATAATCGGTTAATGATGATGGTTAACTATGTGGGATTTGAAAATATTTTGAGTTACTGTTTAAAGAAAAAAATAAAGTTAATTTATGCTTCCAGCGCAGGAGTATATGGTAACGGTCCTTCTCCTATGAAGGAAAATCAAAAGTTGTATCCTTTAAATACCTACGCTTATTCCAAATATCTTTGCGATATGAAGGCATTAAAATTTATTAATAAAAAAGGGGGATCTTTAATTGTAGGATTACGCTATTTTAATGTTTATGGACCAAAAGAGTCCCATAAAGAGAGTTCAGCAAGTATGGTTTATCAGCTATTTTTGCAGATGAGAAATAATTGCTCTCCAAGGATTTTTAAGTTTGGTGAACAGAAGAGGGATTTTGTTTATATTAAAGATGCGGCTTTTGCTACCGTAGAGGCTTTAAAATTAAAGAGAGGAGGGATTTTAAATATTGGTTCAGGCAGAGCAGGTAGTTTCAATGAGATAATAAGTATAATCAATAAAGTTTTGGGTAAAAATCTTAAACCCGAATATTTTGATAACCCTTTTGTGGGAGTTTATCAGAATTGCACGGAAGCGGATATAACCCTTCTTAGAAAGCACTTAGGATTTACACCTCAATATTCATTAAAGAAAGGTATAGAAGATTATATTACCAGTTATCTGAATGTTAAGGAAAGCTAATATAAGAGATGCTAATAAAATTTATTCACTTATCCATAGTTGGGCAAGAAAGGGAGTAGTTTTAGATCGTTCGTTAAATTATATCTACGAGAATATACGAGATTACTGGGTATTTGAAGAAAGAGAAAGAATCGTAGGGACTTGTGCTCTTCATATTGTAGGTTGGGATAATTTGGGCGAGATAAAATCTTTAGTTGTTGATAAGAAGTATCAGGGTAGAGGAATTGGGAAAGTTTTAATAGATGCTTGTATAGAAGAAGCGAGGTCATTGGGTGTAAAGAAAATTTTCGCTTTAACTTTTATTCCTAATTTCTTTAAAAAGAAGGGATTTAAAAAAATTCCTATGCAGAAGTTACCCCATAAAATATGGAGTGATTGTATAGATTGTGTGTATTTCCCTAACTGTAAAGAGGAAGCAATGATATTGACGTTGAAGTAGCTAATGTTAAATAAAAGTTGGAGGTAAAACGATGGTAGAGTACCCTTTAACTGAAGAACAAAAAATGCTTAAGGATTTGTGTAGAGAAATTGCTGAGAGTAAAATAAAGCCCTTATCTAGAGAATTAGACGAGAAAGAAGAATTTTCTTTTGAGATTATGAAAGTTTTAGCTCAGTCCGACCTTTTTGCTCTTTGTATACCCGAGGAATATGGAGGAGTGGGAGGAGGGCTTTTAGATTTATGTATAGCCACGGAAGAGATTTCTCGCCTGGATGGAGGAGTGGCTTCCAGTTATGCTGCCTCTTTCCTGGGAATGTTTCCTATTCTGCTTTTTGGGACAGAAGAGCAAAAAAAGAAATATTTACCTTTAATCGCCTCGGGTAAGAAACTCACCGCATTTGCTTTAACTGAGCCGGAAGCTGGTTCGGATGCTTCTAGTGTGAAGACAACAGCTACAAAAAAAGGTGATTCCTATATTTTGAATGGCACCAAACATTTTATTACTAACGGTGGAGAAGCAGAAATTTATACGGTTATAGCAGTCACGGATAAAACTAAAGGAGCGAGGGGAATATCAGCATTTATCGTAGAGCATCCTACACAAGGTTTTAGTTTTGGGAAAAAAGAAGAAAAAATGGGGATAAGAACATCTTCTACTCGTGAATTAATTTTTAACGAAGCGAAAATCCCCCAAGAGAACTTATTGGGAGGTAAGGAGGGTATAGGATTTATTGCTACGATGAAAACATTCGATTATTCTCGTCCGGGTGTTGCTGCTCAAGCAGTAGGGATTGCTCAGGGAGCTTTAGAATTAGCTGTTAACTATGCCCATACTCGTCAACAGTTTGGTAAGTCGATAATTTCTTTTCAGGGTATACAGTGGATGTTGGCGGATATGGCCACTAAGGTAGAAGCAGCAAGAAGTTTGGTCTATAGTGTAGCTTCTATGATTGATAGAGGAGCAAAGGATGTAGGTGGGGCAAGTGCAATAGCTAAATTATTTGCTTCTGATGTA
>JAMWDA010000068.1 GCA_023818995.1 Candidatus Omnitrophota bacterium | reverse complement strand
TTATTTTTGAATTGTCCTTGTTTTTTATTTCTAATCTATCTATATGCTGGCAATCACCCTTTCCCAATATAGTTATATTTTTTAGCTCCTCTATAGGGAAATTAAAAGTACGATTAAAATCATCGCTCTGGTAAATTCTCTGCCAACGAAAATTGGCTTTTCTATAAGTGTGTGAACAGAAACTATCTTCACCTTCTTTAAAATAGAGTTCTACCTCCCAAGGAGTAAGAATAGTTTGGTTAGCCCTAATAGAATCTTTTTTATTATATAGATATTGTTGCCCACCAAACATATCCCTACGTAAACAACCACCACAATTGGATGAGTAGTAAGCTTCTATAGGTGTATCCTTATAGAAGATAATTTCTCCCCTTGTCATATCTACAGCAAGGTTAGTTATAGCCTGTTCTTGAGTTAATCCTCTATAAACCTGACAGTGAGTATCGCTACAGAAATCAAATCCTTGGGATTGGTGTCTACCTAAATTTCTAAAGGCTATAGTTCTAGCACAAACTGCTTGGGCTTTCAAAGCTTCTAAACCAGCATTAGGATAGATTTCTGCAGGCAATACACCGTATAAATACTCCTCCATATTTAAAATATTTATCAAGCTCATACCATCGTTATTGTAGATTATGTTTAACTCACCTCGCAACCTAATATCTATATCCGTCTGCCAAAATTGTTCTTCCCCATATTTTATCGCTAAGATGTAAAAGGGATAATTAGATGATTTTATATAAAGGGGCAAAGATAATTCCTCTATTTTCTTTTTCGTTTGGTAATCTAAAATATATACTTTCTTATCTTTAAGTTTAAGTGTGTAGAATGTATCTTCCTCCAGGAATTTTTTTTTATCACCACTTCTAATATAAAAATTACCTCCGCATTTAAGAGTTATCTCTTTAGCATCTTTGACCATACCTATTTTTACTTTAGGACCACCCACCTCTAAAGGTTTATAGTAAGCTAATTTTACTTTTTTTCTCTTTTCCTCTTTAACTGCTCTCTCTCTCAAAAAATAATCTTCCCCTAATTTTTTCTTGGCTAAATCAAAGGCAGATTTTATATCTTTTTGCGTAGGATAGAAACTAAGGGTTTGAGAGAGATACCGGTAAGCATTAACATAATCATTTTGATTTAAGTAGGAAATAGCTAAATAGTAATAGCCTAAGCGTATGCTAGCATCAAGTTTTATTAGTTTCTCTAAGTATTCTATAGCTTGGGAGAATTTAGCTAATTGATAGTAGGTCTTACCTAATTTAAATAAAGCTAAGCTATTCTCTTCTCTCTCTAAAGATAGATGGTAATATTTTAATGCTAAATTAAGTTTACCTAAATCTTCATAAACTAATCCTAAGTAAAAGTAAAATTGCCAATCAGCATCTTTCTTACCTAACTCTAATTTCTTTAATATTTTAAGAGCTTCCTCGCTTTCTCCATAAAGATAAAGTGTGTAAGCTAATAATCGTTCTACCTTTTTATCTTTATCAAATTTAAGATATTGCTTAAAATAATTAATCGCTTCGTAGTATCTACCTAACTCTTTGTATATACAGGCTAAATTCAAGTAAAGGTCTTTATCAAAAGGCTTGATTTTTAGTTTATCTCTATAGAGATTTATTGCTTGGTAATAATTACCTTGAGAGTAATAGTAATTTGCTAAATTTAAATAAAAAGGTTGGGCAAATAAATTTAAAGGAAGAATTACTAATATTATGTAGAGTAAACCCATCCACAAAAAATAATCTTCTTCTTAGATAATTTAATATATCATCTGTCCTTAAACTTTGTTCTTTTGGTTAAATGGCAAGATAAACTTTATCTTGAGGATGAACCTTCTGAATTACTTTTATACCTACCAAATCGCCTTTATGGCCTAAAGTTACATTGTTATGCTCTATCTGCATAGATTCTACTACCTGGGTAAAATCATCGTTTGTGCCTTTAATATGTATCGTATCTCCCACCTTCAATGAGTCTTTAAGCTCTATTATTCCTACGGATATCTTGCCAAAGTAATGGGTAACTACACCTATCTCTTTCTCCTCCATAACTCACCTCCTTTTAATAGGTAAATTATTATATATCTAAATTAGTTGACTGTCTACAGAAGGCTATTGGGAAAATAATTATAATTTAATTATCTCGGTTTAATTTATAACACTTTGTTAAAAAGTATTTTACCCTAACACTAAGTTGTTACCTATCAAGGTAATAATAAATGTGCTGCATAATAAATTAATAAAAATGTGATTTACACTTTACACCTATAACTGGCACATTCAACTCATAGGCGAAATCTAAAAATTTTCTCTTCTCAAGGATTAATACACGCTGAGGTTCTAATACCAAGGCTTTTGCTTTTATCTTACCTAAAAGTTTCAAAGTATCTTTACCTACTATAGGCAGATCAAATCTAAAGTCTTGCATTTTTTTACTAAATTTTAACACTATACAACCTTTACCAGCTAATCTATAACCTCTCATAATCGTTCTATCTGTCCCTTCAATTCCTTCTAAAGCAACAACTGTTTTATCTTTAACTACAATGGTCTGACCAACATCTAATTCTACATAGCGGGAAACTACTGATACTCCAAAGTTAATCTCCTCCCACAATTGATTACTAATATCTCTACCACTCATTATACCTTCATAAGCTAAGAATTCTTCTAAATAGGTATGAGAATCAATAAATTTACAACCGAAACCCTCTAACTTTTTAATTAAATGTGTAAAAAAAGTATGTGGACGGAAATCATCTATGCTTTCTACAAATTCTATCATAGTTCTATCCCAGTGTTTTCTTTTAAAAATCCTCCAAGGAGTAATTTGGCCAACCATAACTAATCTTTTTAAATTCTCTTTTTTTATTATTTCCAGTAATTTCTCCAATTGGCCTACTCTTAACCAAAAGGTTTTACTTACATAATTTTTAATTAAAGGTGAGGTTTCTCCTTTAAAACAGATAGCAATCAACTCTAAGTCTCTTCTTTTTTGTTTAGCTGTGCAAGAAAAAATAATAGGTAGTTGTCTGTTACCAGCGATAACTCCTAATCTCATTTAGAGATACCTCTTTGAGAAGAGGAAATGAATTTAATTAAATAATCTAATTCTTCTATTTGGGGTAAATCTTTTTTTATCATCTTTATTGCCGTGGATAGAGGATGATTACTAAAAAAGATTATTTTGAATGCTTTTTTTAAAATATTTATCTTTTCTTGAGAGAATTTAGCTCTTTTTAAACCTATAGTATTTATACCATAAACTTTAGCAGGGTGACCATCGCACAGGGAGTAAGGAGGTATGTCTTGCACAACTTTTGAACAACCACCAATTATAGATAACCTGCCTATTCTACAGAACTGATGTATAGCCGATAATCCTCCTATATGGACTTTATCCTCAATAACTACATGCCCAGCTAAGGTAGCGCAATTGGCAAATACATTGTTATTCCCTACGATACAGTTATGGGCAATATGAGAGTATGCCATAATGAGATTGCCGTTACCTATAATGGTTTTTGAACCTTTGGATGTGCCAGGATTAACAGTAACAAACTCTCTTATGGTATTGTTATCACCTATAACTATACTACTTTTGTCTCCTTTATACTTCAAATCCTGGGGAGGACTACCGATTACCGCGTAAGAGAATATGTGGCAATTTTTACCTATTTCGGTATAACCAAAAATTTGAGAAAATTGTTCTATACGTGTGCCTTTACCTATCTTAACATTCTTACCAATAATAGCATAGGCACCAACTTCTACATCGTTATCAAGTTGTGCATCTTTATTTACTTCTGCTAAAGGATGAATTTTTGTAGCCATCTTATCTTATAAACTATAGAAAAATTATTATACCAGAAAATTATAAAATGAGAGAAAAAATTTAGTCTTCAATCTGTGAATTAAACGAATAAATATAACCTATAAATCCTTCTGCTAATCCTTAAGTTTCCGCACTAAATTTATCTCAATAACTAATCTATCTAAATTGGGGATAACCAGAGATTAGCAAATCCTCTCCTATTCTGGTTATCTCTAAATCCTTTAATTTTGTAGCCTCGTTTAAATAACTAATCCCTTCACCACCAATTGAAGGTAGAGATTCTTTACCCCCTATAATTAAAGGTGCTAAGAATATATATAGTTTATCCACAAGCTTCTCATCGAAAAATCTACCTATAGTTATTGAACCACCTTCTACAAATACCGAGGTTATGTTATGTTGGTAAAGAATCTTTAGAATATCTTTTATTCTAAAGTAACCTCCTTTCAGGCTTAAAGTAAATATCTTTATACCTAATTTATTTAATGTGCTTATAGTCATATGTTTCTTTGAAGAGGTGAAAATTATTAATTTATCTTTGAACTTATTTATTAAATTGCAATTTAAAGGTATCCTTAGATAAGGGTCAATTACAATTTTATATGGACTTTTGTTTATCCCTTCTAAATTAGGGTTATCTTTTATTACTGTGTCTACCCCCACCAATACAGCATCGTATTTATCTCGCAACTTCTTAGAAAAATTCCTTGAGGAGGGGGAAGAAATCCACTTAGATACACCCAATTTAGTGGCTATTTTACCATCTAAACTCTGGGCAAATTTAACTACTACAAATGGCCTGGTCTCTTTCATATTCTTAAAAAATACCTCGTTTAATTTTATCGCCTCTTTTCTTAATACTCCCACCTTAACTTCTATACCTGCTTTCTTTAGTTTACGCACAGAACGACCATAAACAAGAGGATTAGGGTCTAAAGTAGAGATTACCACTCTCTTTATACGGGAGGATATTATCCTATCTACACAAGGAGGTGTTCTACCCCAATGACAACAAGGCTCTAAATTAACGTAAAGTGTGCTATTCTCTAACGATACTTTTACTTTATTAATTGCCTCTATTTCAGCATGCACAAGACCAGCTCTCTTATGATAACCACTACCAACAATCCTTCCTTCTTTAACTATAATGGCTCCTACAAGGGGGTTAGGAGAAACATTCCCTTCCGCCTTTTTAGCTAAATCAAATGTTTTCTTTATAAAGAAAGTGTCGTTGTGCATCTTTCATTACCTCTACCCACTCATAAGGAACTTTAAATTGTCCAATAGAGGTGAAATCTTTGTAACTACCATGAGTATCGGAACCGCCACTTTTAAGTAAATTGTAACTGGTGGCTAAATTTTTAAAATAATCTATTTGCTCTTGAGAATATCTTGGATAAATAACCTCTATACCATCTAAACCTTGCCCAACAAATTCTTTTATCCATTCTCTATTAGGTAAATAATGGGGATGAGCTAAGAAAGCTAAACCTCCTACAGATTTTATTATGCTTATTACCTCTTCTACCCTATATCTAAAATGAGGAACATAAGCAGGTTTACCGTAAGAGAAAAATTTTTTGAAAGCATCCCATATAGAGTGCACATAGTTTTTCTCTACCATATAAAGGGCAAGATGGAATCTTGTAGGTATAACATTTTTATAATGAGAGAGAAATTCCTCGCTATCTATATCTACACCCAAAGAGATTAACTTGGAAATAGTCTTCTGTAGCCTTTCTTTTCTTACCCGGTTTATCTCTTCTAAAGCTTCCATAAAAGAAGCTTGGCGATAATCTATCATATAACCTAAGATGTGAATTTCCACATTGTCTTTATTAGCGGTAATCTCTATCCCTTCCATTAACTCTATATCAAAGGTAATACCCAACTTTTTAGCTATATCCAATCCATCGGTAGTATCGTGGTCAGTAATGGCTATACAGCTAACACCTATTTTCTTGGCTCTTTTAAATATTTCTTCTAAGGAAAGGTCACTATCAGAAAAATCTGAGTGAATATGAAGGTCAGCGAATTTACTCATTTAAGTTAAAATCAAGTTAAATAGCTTGAATAGATGCTTTTTTACTTTCCGCCTTATAGATTTTATCTAAAATACCATTAACGAAGCGAGGAGAATCTATATCACCAAACTTTTTAGCTAATTCTACAGCTTCATTTATAGATACTTTTGGAGGAATATCGGCAAGAAAGAGCAATTCAAAAGAAGCTATTCTTAATATATTGCGGTCAATTATAGCGATTCTTTCTATCTCCCAATTCTTCACATATTTTTTTATAACATCGTCTATAGGGGATAAATTATTGACAACCCCTTCTACTAATTGTAGGGAAAAATTTTTTGCCGACTCTTTCTTAGGATAATTCTCAAAATATGTATTTATTAAATCATTGAAGTTTAACTTATAGCGAAAAATCTCTAATTCGTAGAGGATACATAAAGCTATCTCCCTTGCTTTTGACCGGCACCTCATTGTCAACTAATCAAATTACTTATTAAGTTGCCTGTAAATTTCTGCCATTTCAATAGCAGTAAATGCTGAGTCTCTACCTTTATTTCCTTCTTTTGTGCCTGCACGTTCTATAGCTTGCTCAATTGTATCAGCTGTAATTATCCCAAATACTACAGGAACTTTCCTATCTATAGCGATATTGGCAATACCTTTTGCTACTTCCGAAGCGATATAATCAAAGTGAGGAGTATCTCCTCTTATAAGCACTCCTAAGGCAATCAAAGCATGGAATTTACCACTATCCGCTAAATTAACTAAAACTTGCGGTATCTCAAAAGAACCAGGTGTCCAAACTACAGTGATATCGTTATCCTTTACACCTTGCTTATACAGTGTATCAAGACAACCTGCTAAAAGCTCTTTACTTATAAATTCGTTAAAGCGCGATATAACTATACCTATCCTCTTGCCATCTCCCAAATAATTTCCTTTTATCTCTTTCATATCCCCTCCATCAATTAGTTAAAAAACATGGTCTAATTTAACCTTTTTCGTATTAAGGTAATCTTTGTTTTCTAAAGTAGACTCTATCTTTATAGGAAGCCGTTCTACTATCTCTAAATCGTAACCTTCAAGTCCAATAATCTTTTTGGGATTATTCGTAAGCAAACGAATCTTTCTTACCCCCAAATCTACCAGTATCTGTGCACCGATACCATAATCTCTTAAATCGCTACCAAAACCTAAAGCAAGATTAGCTTCCACTGTATCTAAACCTTTCTCTTGAAGTTTATAGGCTCTTATTTTGTTTTTAAGACCTATTCCTCTACCTTCTTGGCGCATATAAAGAAGAACTCCTCCTTCCTCACTGATTGTCTTTAAAGAGGCTCTCAGTTGTCTACCACAATCACATCTTTGAGAAAAAAACACATCGCCGGTTAAACACTCTGAGTGAACCCGCACCAAAACAGATCTCTCCTTAGATATCTTACCTTTCACTAAAGCTAAATGATGGGTTTTATCAATTGTGCACTCGTATAATAAACAATCAAACTCACCAAATTCAGTAGGTAACTTTATTTCTTCTATCAGTTCAACGAGTCTTTCTTTCTTCCTTCGGTATTCAATCAAAGAAGCAATTGTGCATATTTTAAGATTATGTTTTTGTGCAAATTTAACTAAGTCAGGTAACCTTGCCATAGAGCCATCTTCCTTTAAAATTTCACATATTACCCCTGCAGGATAAAGTCCGGCTAACTTTGCTAAATCAACAGCTGCTTCAGTATGCCCACTCCTTACTAAAACTCCTCCTTCTTTTGCTTCTAAAGGGAAAATATGTCCTGGCTTCCTTAAATCTGATGGCTTAGAATTCGGGGAAATTAAAACCTCTATGGTTTTAGCTCGGTCAAATGCTGAAATACCTGTGGTTATACCGTTTGCTGCATCCACCGATATTCTCCATGCAGTTTTAAAGGGGTCATCGTAAGTTCCCAAACCCATTGGTTCTAAATCCAGCTCATCTATCCTTTTTTTAGTCAGAGGCACACAAACCAATCCCTTACCTTCTCTAATCATAAAGTTAATAATTTTGGGAGTAGCAAACTGAGCGGCAACTACTAAATCGCCTTCATTCTCACGAAACTCATCATCAACAACTATTATAGGCTTACCTGCTTTTATATCTAATAAAACTTCTTCTATATTAGCAAACATATTACCTCCTCCTAGTTTAAATTGTGATAATTTAAATTAAATTTATGTTTAAAAATAAAACAAAAATCTATAAAATAAGGACCAAGAGGGTAAAACATCATTTCCCCTGAGCATAAAGGCTCATAAGGGAG
>JAMWDA010000067.1 GCA_023818995.1 Candidatus Omnitrophota bacterium | reverse complement strand
TTTAAGAATGGTAGCAGAATTCTATCTGAAGGATCAGCAATAAGCTCTCGTGGGGCCTCAATAATTGGGCCAACATATATAACTTTTTACTCAGAATGTCAATCCTTTTGCACTTTCAATTTCATAGTCTCTACCTTAGAAGAGGGTTCTGATTTCCAACGACGGTGTATCCAACCTCCCCACTCCCAAGGAGCTCCCACTATCCAATTTTCTATTAATTTAGTAATTCTTATGGCGTTTACAAGAATTGTTTCATCTTTGTCATCTTTAATTTCCATATTAAAGGGAGAAAATATTTTTATACAGTGTCTACCTAAACCTTCTCTTCTTATATACATCGGCAATATAACCGCTCCTGTTCTTAAGGAAAAAACTATTGGCCCTACCGGTGTAGCGGCTAATCGATTAAAAAATTTTACCCACACACCACCTGTGCCAAAATTTTGGTCCATCTGGATAATAACTATCTCATTATTTCTTAAAACCCTTAACGTTTGATTAACACACTCTTTGCGCGGATAAGAAAGTATTGTTTTAACTTTAGCGTTGGTGCGCAAATTATGCAGGTAATCTCCAACCTTCTCATCTCTCATTGGTCTAGCCATAACATTAACTACATACCCCAAATAAGCTAACTTCATACTCATTAAGGGGAAATTACCTAAATGTGCGGTTAACCCAATTACACCTTTACCTAAACTCAATGCTTCCTTTAGGTAATTCTCTCCTTCTATACGAATATTTTCCAAAGCTTTAGGATAATTTAAGAAATAAAAAACCTCCAATGAACTCTGAGCAATAAATATGAAACATTTCTTGCATACACCTCTCCTTTTCTTATTATCCCAATTAGGGAAAGCCATTCCTAAAGACGCACTAGCTATCCTTCTGTGTCTTAGAGCAAATATATAACCTAATTTACCTACAATACTACCTAACAAATAGTCCCATTTAAGATGTCTTCTACCACGTAGAGTGGTAAATAACTTTAAAGATAGCCAACCAAACCTTCTTCTAAAAAATTTTCTTTTTGTCTTATCCATCATAACTTATATTTAATCTTCCTTAAGAATTCCTTACGCCATTTTATATCCTCTTCCTTCTCCACCCCTTTAGGAGAAAAACCATCTATAACACCTAATATACCTCTACCCTGCTCGCTTTGTGCTACGATTACCTCCAAAGGATTTGCTGTAGCACAGAATATTCTACAAACTTCGCCAACCATCTTGAGTTGATTTAAAACATTTATAGGATAAGCATCTTTAATAATTATCACAAAACTATGCCCTGCACCAATGGCTAAAGCATTATCTATAGCTATCTTCTTTAACTCTTCATCAGAACCTTCACTTCTTACAAGAGTAGCTCCCGAAGCTTCACAAAAAGCTATTCCAAACTTAATATTAGGGACACTGCTCACTAATACCTCGTAAATATCCTCTACGCTTTTTATGAAATGCGTCTGACCTATAATAATATTTAAATCCGCGGGTTTATTAATTTTTACTATCTCCAACTTTAACTCCATACTTACCCCCTATTTTATTACCCATACTTGCTCCTAAAACAATTAAACCACATATACCCACAAAAAACTCTCCCAACCTATTATAAATGCTCCTTTTAGAATTTAAAGGTAGTTCAAACGAACTTAAACCTTCAGTAAAAACTTCTTTACCATTAACATTTAATTTACTCGCTCTTCCTAAAAAATCAACATAGCCACTTATCCCTGTATTAGCGCTCCTCACAATGGATATCCGATTCTCTATAGCTCTAAATGTCATTATTGAGAAATGCTGACTAGCCTCTGGTTCGCCTCTAAACCAAGCATCGTTGGTAATATTTACAAGGAAATCGCTTCTTTTAGAAAATGTGGAGACAAGGATAGGGAAAGTATCTTCAAAACAAATTATCGTGCCAAATTTTCTATCTTTATAATTAAAAATATAAACCTCTTTACCCCTAGAGATATCTCCCAAAGTATTCAATACATCAATAAAACCTAACAGCTTTCTAAAAGGCACATACTCACCAAAAGGGACTAACTTAATCTTACGGTATAAACCTTTAATATTTCCTTCTTTATCTATAAGTATTGCCGAATTATAAAAACATCCCTCCTCATCGATCACTACACCTATTAAAGCATCTCTATTTAAATTATCACTTATCTCTTCTATCTGGTAACGTCCTCTCATATCGATAACTTTGGGCCAACTAGCTTCTGGATACAATAGTAATGTGTTCTCTCCTGCTCTATTCCCTAACTCTTTTAACCGTTCAATTATAAAATCCTGGGAGTTAACATCCCATTTAATTTCTTGATGGATATTAGGTTGAATAACCGTTAATTTAACCGTAAAAGAAGAATCTAAAGTTTTTAATCTAAATAAAGAATAAATTATAACTATAATTAAAATAAAGATAGTATATAAAAATTCTTTTAACACTATTTTTTTATTATGTAAAGAGAAAAATATAAGAAAATTAACCATAACTATTAAAAAGGAAATTGATTTTGCTCCGAGAATATCTGATATTTGGATAAGGAATAAATTTTTATACTGAGAGTAGGCAAAGTTTACCCAACCAAAACCGCCTAAAATATTCTCTTTGATAAATTCTAAAATTACCCAGAGAGCAGGCAAAACAAAAATCGCATATTTACTCCTAATAAAATAAAGAGATAAATGCCCAAAGATAAACCAATAAATTGCTAAATATAGAGAAAGTAAAATAAACCCTAATTTACTAACAAAACTTATCCAAAATATAGTTGTAAGATATTGGATGAAACCAGCTATAAAAAAATAAATAGGGGCATTTTTTGTTCTATATAAAAGAGTAAAGAGAGGAAATAATCCAAACCAAATAAAAAAAGAAAGGCAAGAGAAGTTAAAACTTACCGATGTCAATAATCCACTAATAAGAGCTACAAATGTATTAGCTAACATACTATATCATCATTTAAAAACAAATTGCTTTTATGCTCCACAGCATTTTTTATATTTTTTCCCACTACCACAAGGACAAGGGTCATTTCTACCAACTTTATCCTTATTATCTATTTTACCTTTAGCCGTGGAGAGAGAATTTTTAGGAGAGGTTTGTAATTTAGGAGACTGTTGATGGGAAGGAAAAACTCTTAATGTCTGAGTTAAAGGAGCCAATTTTGTTCTAAACAACAGTTCTACAATCCCTTCCTTAATGGAATCCATCATTTCAGAAAAAGCTAAATAAGATTCCTTCTGGTACTCTACTATAGGGTCAACGTGAGCATAACCTCTTAAAGATATGCCCTCTTTCAAAGAATCTATAACTAAAAGATGCTCTTTCCATCGGGAATCTATAACAAAGAGAGCTATCATTTTCTCCATAATACGCATCTGGGGAGAGCCAACAATTTTTTCTCTCTCCTCATAAGCGTTTTTTAATTTTTGTATAACAAATTCTCTTGTTTGCTGAATAGTAGTAGAAGTTATCTCTTTAACATCTATTTCAATTGCGAATTTTATCTTTAACCAGTGAACTAATCCACCCAAATCAGGTTCACCTTCATAGTAAATATTAATATTGTTTTCAATCAATTCCTCCATCATAGAGTATATCTCTTCTTTTATATTATCTTTTTCTAAAATCTCTCTACGCTGTTTATATATAGTTTCTCTCTGACGATTCATCACATCATCAAACTGAAGAAGATTTTTTCTTATCTCAAAATTATGTGCTTCTACTCTCTTCTGAGCTGTTTCTATAGAACGAGTTACCAGAGAATGTTCTATGGGTTCATCTTCAGGGAAACCTAACTTATCCATCAAGAAATAAATCCTCTCTGAACCAAACAACCTCATAAGTTCATCCTCTAAAGATATGTAGAAACGCGAAGAACCAGGATCTCCTTGTCTACCTGCTCTTCCTTTTAACTGGTTATCTATCCTCCGTGCCTCGTGCCTTTGCGCACCGATAACGTGTAATCCTCCCAACTCTACTACTTTTCTATGTTCCTCCTCAAATTTATCTTTATATTTATAGTAAAGCTCATTATACTTATCAGTGTATCTATTATCGCAAGGAGAAATTCCTTCCCGCATAAGCATCTCTTTGATAAAATAATCAATATTACCTCCCAGAATTATATCCGTTCCCCTTCCTGCCATATTTGTAGCAATAGTAACCTGCCCCAGACGCCCTGCCTGAGCAACGATATAAGCTTCCCTCTCATGGTACTTAGCATTTAAAACGTTATGAGGGATACCTTTTTTCTTCAACATAAAAGATAACTCCTCGGAATCTTCTATAGAGGTAGTTCCTACTAGGACCGGCCGTCTCAGCTTATATAACTCCTCAATTTCAGAGATAATCGCTTTAAACTTTGCCTTTTTCGTCTTATATATCCTGTCAGAAAAATTTGTGCGAATAAGAGGTTTATTGGTAGGTATAGTTACCACATCTAACTTATATATATGTTTAAATTCGTTAGCTTCCGTATACGCTGTCCCTGTCATCCCAGCTAATTTTCTATACATACGAAAATAATTCTGCAAAGTAATGGTAGCTAAAGTTTGTGACTCCTGCTGAATTTCCAAATGTTCTTTAGCCTCTATTGCCTGATGTATTCCTTCTGACCATCTTCTTCCCGGCATAAGTCTACCAGTAAACTCATCTACAATTATAACTTTTCCATCCTTTACGATATAATCTTTATCTTGAGTAAATAACTTGTGTGCTTTAATGGCGTTAGTAATATAATGAACCCAGGTATTAGAAAATTGATCAGGAGCATCTTCGGAAATACTATTAACTCCCAACAATGCTTCGCATTTATCCTCACCTCTTTTGGTAAGATAACTATTATGATTTTTTTCTTCTACAATCGCATCCCAATTATTCTCTAACTCATCACGAGAAATCACCTTTTCACTTCCATCCAAAAGTTTAACGATCACCGTCCCTTCTTTTGTATCGTGGGCAGAGATAATTTTATTTATCTTAAGCTGCCTGGTTATACGGTCAGCTATATAGTATTTATCCACGGATAAATCGGAAGGTCCTGAAATTATCAACGGTGTCCTTGCCTCATCTATAAGTATGGAATCAACTTCATCAACGATAGCGTAGAAATGACCACGTTGAACAACCTCATCTAAAGAAGTAGCCATATTATCACGTAGATAATCAAACCCAAACTCGTTATTGGTTCCATAAGTTATATCACAACTATAAGCCTGCTTCCTTTCATCTTTGCCCATATCCTGCTGAATTACCCCCACACTAAGACCCAAAAAACGATAAACAGGACCCATCCATTCCCAGTCTCTTTTAGCCAAATAATCGTTAACCGTAACGATATGTACACCTCTATCTACTAAAGCGTTCAAAGATGCCGCTAAAGTAGCTACTAAGGTTTTACCCTCCCCCGTAGCCATTTCGGCAATCTTATTTCTATGAAGAATAATTCCTCCTAAAATCTGGACATCAAAATGTCGCATCCTTATAGTGCGACGAGCTGCCTCCCTAACCATAGCAAAATAAAACGGTAAAATATCCTCCAGTAAATCTTTGATAACTAAAAATGATTCTTCTTCATTAACTCCTTCTGTTTTTTCTTTAATCAATTTTTTAAACTCTAAAGTTTTTTCTTTAAAAAATATCTCATCCTTCTCTAAAAGCTCTTTTTCAAAAGAATTAACTTTACTTACAATACCGCAGAGTTGATAAATCTCTCTAATAGAAGGAGTTGGTATCTCGCGATTAAAAATAACATTAACCCCTGCAAAATTCTTCTTAATCTTTTTAGTATACTTAGAAAGAATAAAACTTTTTATCATTGCTGGGAAGCATTAACCTCATTTAAAGTGTACTTAAGATAACTGAGGATGAAACCATCCAATTTACCATCCAAAACACCTTTAGCATCGGTATCTTCAAAATCTGTGCGATGGTCTTTAACCAAAAGATAGGGAAAAAGAACGTAAGAACGTATCTGTGAACCCCACTCTATTTTCTTCTTGTCTCCTGAGAGTTTCTCTAAAGATTTTTTTTGTTCTTCTCTCTTATATTCGTATATTTTTGCCCTAAGGACTCTTAATGCTGTTTGTTTATTCTGATACTGAGATCTTTCGTTCTGACAACTAACTACTATACCCGTAGGAAGATGCGTTATCCTTACCGCAGAATCTGTAACATTAACATGCTGACCACCGTGTCCACTTGCTCTGTATGTTTCTATCTTTAAATCCTCCTGTTTTATCTCAATGCTTATATCCTCTACTTCGGGAACAACATCCACTGAAGCAAAAGAGGTATGGCGACGTTTATTAGCATCAAAGGGAGAAATTCTTACTAATCTATGCACACCTTTCTCTGACTTCAAAAAGCCATAGGCGTATCTACCTTCCACAAAAAAACTAATATTCTTAAATCCTACCTCCTCTCCTCTCACCTCATTAACAACTCTAATATTAAATTTCTTTTCTTCTGCCCATCGCAAATACATCCTAAAAAGCATCTGTGCCCAATCGCAAGCTTCCGTGCCACCTGCTCCTGAATTTATCTCCACTATAGCGTTAGCTTCATCAAATTGACCATTCAAAAAAACTCTCATTTTGAAACTATCCAATAAATTCTCTATTTCTTTAACTTCCTTTAAAAGTTGCCCTTCGTAAGAACTATCTAAAACACTAAGCATCTCTTTTACATCTTCAATTTTTCTCTCAAATATTTCTGAAGTTTCCAACGTTTCCTTAAGCTGTTTAACTCTACTAACCACCTCGTTAACCATCTTAGGATTATCCCAAAAAGATGCTTCTCCCATTTTCAATTGGAGGGAATCTATTTCCATTCTTTTATCTTCTATGCGAAGGAGAACCTTCAACTCTTTAAACTCATTATTTATCGTATCTAACTTCCTAACGATATCTTCAAACATATCTATAACAATCCGTTATTTCTTAAGTTTAATTCTAACTCTTCTTTCTTATCAGAGTTATCTAAAGCCAACATAGGTGATATTTTCTTTTCTTTTACCAACTCAAATAAACACTGATTAAAACTCTTCATTCCATAAATATCCCCACTAGCTATGTACTTGGGCATCTCCCATAATTTGTTTTCTCTTAGAAGTCTACCTATAGTAGGGCTCAAAGCCATAATTTCATAAGCGGGTATTAATCCTTCTCTATCTACTCGAGGAATTAATCTTAAGGATATCACTCCTTTTAGGAGAGAAGAAAGCTGTGCCATTACGGAAGCGTGCTGATGAGGAGGGAAAAAATTAACGATTCTTTCTACAGTAGAAGAGGCATTAACCGTGTGCAGAGAAGATATTACCAGAACTCCTGTCTCAGCGGCAGTTAATGCTGCTTTACAAGTCTCGTAATCACGAATATTACCTATATAGATAACATCGGGAGAATGAAGGGTAAATTGTCTTAAAGCATCCTCGTAATTAGAAACATCTTTACCTATTTCTCTTTGATTTATTATAGATTTCTTATCTTCGAAAGTAAACTCTATTGGTTCTTCAATAGTAAGGATGTGACGATAAAAGTTTTGATTAATAAACTCAATCATACTCGCTATAGTGGTAGATTTACCACTTCCTGTTGTGCCTGTAAGGAGAATTAAACCGCGACGCTGAAAACAAAAATTTTCTAATACCTTCTCGGGCAAATTTAGCTCCTTAAATGTAGGAATCCTTAAATTAACTTTTCTTATAACCAACGATAAGGTATTTCTCTGATAAAAAACTCCTACACGGAATCTCCATTCCTTACTATACCAACAGGCGAACTCATAACTTCTATTTCTATGCAAAATATCTATTTCCTCAGGCTTAAGTATATCAGAAACTATTTTCTCTACATCCTCAGGAGTAAACTTATTACCATCCATCTCCTTTACTTCGGTAAATATTCTCCCATGTAGACAACTACCAACTCTTATAAATACATCGGATGCCTCTTTTTCTATCATCTTATCAAATATTTCCTTTACCGTCATTTTAGGCTCCTTTCTAAAATTTCTTTTATTAATTCAATTTTATTGTAATATCAAAATACAAAAAAGCAAGATACAAAATGAGTTGGACTGATATAGGTACATCGTATCCACCTTTGTCTTCTTCTTTATAGCATTCTTTAAGCAGTGTTTCAAGTCTTATTGGCGGCAGGTTAAGCACGCCT
>JAMWDA010000066.1 GCA_023818995.1 Candidatus Omnitrophota bacterium | reverse complement strand
ACAAACGGTGATAGGTATCTTAGAAGCTAAATCCCAGCCGGAGGTGGCTGACATTTTACATAAAAGAGGTTTATCGGTGATATCTATTGAAGAGGAGATAACCGAGGAAGTTTATCAAGAGACAGAAGTAGGGAGTACAGAAGAGAAAGATATTATCGCTCCTACGCAATTTCCCCATCAAGATAGCAATGTCGTTACCTTAAAAGATAATTTTCGTGGTAGATACCGTTCGGATATTCCTAAGGAAAGCAAATTTTTTAAAATATATGGTTCAGAGACGGTAAAAGTGAATTTCCCTGTAAAGTTGCTATCCGAGGATGAAGCAAACCGGGAGGAGGAAAAAGACAGTTTACCTAACCAGTTTATGTTAGTGGGGTTAGCGGATGGAACTGTAGGATATTTACATTCCAGTGGCAATATTACCAATTTAGAGTCGAGTGTAAATTCTCCTTACGAGAAGGAAATATACGAAGATGGTAAACTCAAACTTTATCTAAAAGGATTAATCAAAGGGGAATACTTACTTACCAGCTCTTTAGATACGAGTAAGCAAGAAGATTATCATATCTTTAATTACATTAACCCTGAAAAGTATTATCCTGTATACGGAGATAATTCTACTTATTTCAACGAAACAGAGACCAAAGGTAAGTTTTACGTCCGCATAGATAAAGATGATTCTTATGGCTTATGGGGTAATTACAATACAAAAGAATTTACCAAAACCGAACTTACTCATTATAATCGCATACTTTCGGGAGCGAAGACACATTTAGAGTTAAAAGATTGGGCTAAAGATAGTAACAGTTATTTACCTAAAATGGATTTCTTCTATGCTCTTTCTAATCAAGAACGAGCATCAGAAACTTTTACGGGGAAAGGTATATCCGGACCTTATTGGTTATCACATAGACCTATATTGGAGTATTCAGAAACAATAAGGGTGGAAACGCGGGATAGGGAACGATACGATATCGTTTTACATACTAAGAGATTACAGAGGGATATAGATTACGATATAGATTATTATTCAGGAAGGATATTCTTTAAAGAGCCTATTTCTACTTACGATGAGAACGATGACCCAAACTATGTAGTAGTAGATTACGAATTTGTTCCTTTATATTCCGATAGTAAGTATTATCTAACTGGCTCTCGCATAGAAGGTAAATTGTTTGGTGAAAAGATTACCATGGGTGGTCAGTTTATTGGTGAAAATCACATTTTGAATAATTCTAAACTTTATGGTACAGATTTAGTTATACAACCAGATACATCTACACGTATCAGTGGAGAATGGGCTTATTCAGATAACTATTTAGATATAGATAATAGTTTTCTTAAAGATGATAATGCTTGGAAAGTAGAAGGGTCAAAAGATTTTGGTAAACTAAAATTTTTTGCGTACTATACCGATATTGGTAGCCGTTTTCGTAACCCTATAAATGTTACAGAAAAAGGATTAGAAAAATATGGGACAATCTTAGATTATCAATGGAGTGATTATACTAAAGTTGTAATTGACCATTGGAGGAATCTCTCCACTATCTCACAAACATTTGATCGCCGGAGTTCTTTAGATATTTACCATCAAAAAGAGGAGTATTTCTTAGGTGCTGGTTTTTCCTATAAGGAGTATGAGGATAAACTTAATTTATCTGCCGATAAAGATATTAATTCTTTTAATTTAAAGGCCGGGCGTAAACTGAAGGATAATTTAGTTGTTACCCTTGAACAGGAATACGAGAAAGAGGAGGCAAAAGGAGTTAACGATGCGATGGATAATAAATCTTACCTTACCACTGCCAGATTGGATTATAAACTTAGTGAGGATACTACCATATATTTTAAAGAGAGATTTATTAAAGAGTTACATAATAGTTACCAGAATATTACTGGTTTAGGTTTTAGTAGATTGACTCCTGATGGTGAAGCTTACGTAGAGTATGGTTTTGGTGGTAGAACTGCTCAGACTAATTTTGGAGTAAGGAAGGAAGAGAATATTACCGAAAAACTTACACTTTCTAGTTATATGAATAATTGTATAAGTGGAGATAAGAATGAAGAGAATATAGGGTTTGGGACTATTTATGAGTTAAGAGAAGGTTTATTCACAAAGTTTAACTTTGAAAACACGCGGGCAAAAAATTCTACTAGTCCAACCTATAAACATAATAGCCAGTCTATAGCTTTCGATTATATACCTAAGGATACAGATAATTCCTATGGTATAAAATTTGAGCATCGTAAGTTCTTGCAGGATAAGGAGTTAAATTTGTTTGGCTATGCCAAACACAAAATTAACGAAGAGTTAAATTTAATTTTTAACTCCAACTATCTTTCTCAGCGTTCCCATGAGAATACTTTACGAAGAGAAAAAAGATTAATCTTGGGGATTGCTTTCCGGCCAATATATAACGATAAGCTTAATTTGCTTTCTAAATACGAGTATAAGGGGGAGTTAGATCACTCTACTTCTGGTTCTTCTACAGATTATCACAGCAACACTCTTTCTTTGGAAACTAATTACGAATTCAATCCTAAAGTTGAACTTTTTGGTAAGTATGCTCTTAGATTTCAGAAAGAAGAGGATAGCGGTTTTCAAACTTATTCTTTGATAGATATGTTTGTGAGCAAGATTACAAGAAAAATTACTGATAGTTTAGATTTTACCAGTTACTATAGAGTTATCCATGAACGGGATAATAGGATAGTTAAACAAGCTCCAGCTTTAGAATTAGGGATGGTATTCTTTAAACGTGTGCGTTTGGGTGTGGGATTTAATTTTCTTGATTATAGCGATAGACATCATAACGATGAAGGTTATTCAGGGATAGGTCCATACTTTAATTTAGGAGCAAAGTTTTAATTAGGAGGGAATTTAATATTTAATGGGGAAGGAGGATAAGATGAAAAAGATAGTTTTTGTTTTCTTAAGTGGATTTATTTTCTCTTTAGGGCTATTAATCGGACAATCTTTTTCGCAAAATTATCGTTGGGGATTACAGAATTCTCCTGAAACAGAGGCATTTAAAGAAAGGCAACAAAAGAAGATGCAAGATTATTTGGCTAATTTTGAGAGGGAGAATAAAGAATTTGTGAGAACTTTAGAAGGTATGTCTAGAGATAAAAAGATTTTAGCAGTAAAAGATTTTATTTCTAAACAGTATGATAAGAACTGTGCTTTTCGTAAAAAGATGTATGAGGAACAACGTTCATTTATTAAGAAACAGTTAAATAAAAACCCTAATATGCCTAAAATGATGAAAGATAGGATGCTTACACGTATAGATGAGGATTACCAAGAGTTAAAAGATTTCCATGCTAAAAAAATTAAGGAAGATATGGAATTTTTAGATAATCTTTTAAAAGATAAATCTATAGATGGTGAGGAATTGAATAGTAAACTTCAGGAATTTTTTAAAGGACAGAAATTGGATGCACAAAATTTTTTAAATAGGCAACAAAGAAGATACCAGAATCCACCACATTCGTTAAATTACGATAGAGATAGTTCAATGTAGGAAGGAGGTAATATGTTTAAAAAAATAACAATTTTAGGATTTATAGTTTTTCTAAATTTTTGTTTTATAAAGAATTTGTTAGGAGAAACTCCTGACGAAGCTGAAGGTAAAGCAGAAATTTTAGAGAATAGACTTATGCAAGAGAAAGTTAAAGAGGAAATACTTCCTATAGAGATAGTTATGAAAGAAAAGATAGAAGCTCAAATGCCTAAGCCTATTCTGCCTGAGGAAAAAGTTTATATAAAAGAGATTATAGTGGAAGGTTTAAGTGTTCTATCCCCTAAAAATATTAAGGAGATAATAGGACCATTTTATAATCGCCATCTTTCAGGAAAAGAGATGCAGCGTTTAGCTAATCAAATTACCGACTGGTATATGCTTAACGGTTATATTACCTCTTACGCTTACGTTGACCCATCGGAATTGTCTAAAGGAATTTTAAGAATAAGGTGTTTTGAAGGGAGGATAGGTAAAGTAAATATAGAGGGTAATCGTTATTTCTCCTCTGATGTATATAGAGATAGGATAGAGGTTAAGGAAGGGGAGGTATTTAATCTTAAACGAATAAAGAATAATATTTATCGTACAAATAGACACATTGATCGTAAAGTAACATTTAAGGTAGAGCCTAAAGAAACTTTAGATTATACAGATATTACTTTTTCGGTAAAGGATAAATTGCCTATACATTTCGTTTTTGACCATGATAATTATGGTTCAGAGTATATCTTGTATAAGAGGTTTAAAAATACATTCGTTTTTAATAACTTTACTGGGCACGATGATGTTTTAAATATCAAAGCACAATTCTGTCAAGCTGATGCACAAAGATTATTCGATTTGGATTACTTTCTACCTATTAATAATACGTGGAAATGGGAGCTCTACTATATGCCTTTTAAGAGGGAGAATTACTACTATTCTGATAATGAGGAAAAGGATTTTGAAAAAAAAGCTTACAAATGGTATACCTATCTATATCAAACAGTTTTTAGTGAGCCTAACCGTGAGCTAATCTTAAACTACGGTTTTGTGCAGAAGTTTATCTCTTGGTATGCTCGGGGAGAGAAGCAAAAAGCTGACAGGTTCTGTGCTCTTCTATGGGGGTTTGACTATATTCGTGCTGATGACTATGGGACAACGGTTATTTCGGAGGATTTAGAAAAAGGTATTCCTCGGATGTTTGGGGCATCTACTGCTGAGGATGATAGCACATCTGTTAGAGGAGCAGGAGGTAAGTACTTAAAACAAAAATTAGCCATTGCTCGTAGGCAGAAACTTCCCTTGTGGGGAATAGATATGTTATTGAAATTACAGATGCAGTATTCCACACAGGCAATGACAGGAGTTAATGTTTTTAGTGTTGGTGGTTATATGGGAACGATTGATAACCGCGGTTATCCTCGTGCTCAGATGCCCATGGATTCTGGTTACTATATTATGACAGGATTCTCTTTCCCCGCTTATTTTGTTCCTAAGGAAGCTAAAATTCCTTTCTCAAAAGCTAAAGTTTACGATAATTTAAAGTTTTTCAACTTTTTTGAGTATGCCAAAGGTTACAAGAGAAGTGTTAAAACAGCAGCAGAAAAAGTAGGGGAGTCTTACGATCCTGATACAAGCACAAAGAGCGATGACGTTAAGAGGAAAAGTTTAAAATCAGCTGGTTTGGGATTCACTTTTAATATTCCCGATCACTATCTATCTATGCGTTTTGATATTGGTTGGCCATTAGACCATAAATTGCCTAAGGATGGTAGTCACTGTCATATGTGGTATAGAGTTACCAAAAGTTTTTAGTTCTTTTAATACAGCTTTTGTAAAGATTTTTAGAGCCTCTCTTTTGCTTTTTAAGTAGAAGAGAGGCTACTTATTAATTGGTTTATATATGGATAGAAAGAAAGTTTTAGTAGCGATGAGTGGTGGTGTGGATTCTTCTGTCTCTGCCTATTTACTGAAAAAGGAAGGTTATGAGGTAGCAGGTATTACTATGATTCTTGGTAATAAAACCAATAGGGAGAAGAGTATTTGCCGATTAAATCCTATAGAAGATGCTAAAATGGTATGTGATAGAATTGGTATACCTCATTATGTAATAGACTTTACAAGAGATTTAGAAGAAAGGGTAATCTCTAAATTTATCGGCGAATACTTAAATGGTAGGACACCTAATCCTTGTATAGATTGTAATAGATTTTTAAAATTTGATCTGCTCTTAGATAAAGCAGATGAGTTAGGATTTGATTTCTTAGCCACCGGTCATTACGCTAATATAGAGAGAACGGGAAACGAATTTTTTCTAAGAAGAGCAGAGGACAAAAGTAAAGACCAGTCATATTTTCTCTATGCAATTAATAAAGAAAAATTAGACTCAATTATCTTTCCTTTAGCTAATCTGACAAAGGAACGTGTTTTTCAGATTGCTAAGGAAATAAATTTAGGATTAATTTCTAAACCACAGAGTCAGGATATCTGTTTTATTCAAGGTGATTATCGCAAATTTTTAATCTCTCGGCATATTGATATTAAAGCTGGTGATATTGTAGATACAAAGGGTAATATCTTAGGTAAACATAAAGGTATATTTTTTTATACTATTGGACAGAGGGAAAAATTAGGTATAAGTTTTTCTCAACCTTTATACGTTCTTTCTATAGATAAAGAACTTAATCGTATAATTGTAGGTAAAAAAGATGAGCTTTTTGCTAAAGGTTTAGTTGCTGAAGATATTAACCTTTTAGTAAAAAAATTACCTAACCAAGCTTACGCTAAGATAAGGTATCAACATAAAGAGGCAAGATGTAAAGTTTATCTCGAAGGAGGCAAGATAAAAGTTTTCTTTGAAGAGAACCAATCGGCAATTACACCCGGACAGTCTTTAGTTTTATACGATAACGATTTGGTATTAGGTGGAGGGATGATTAAAGAGGTTATATGGTAAAGTTGCCTAAAAATTTAGCAGAGAAATTGGAAAAGTTAAAAGAGATTATTCTTAATATGCAATCTCTAATCGTAGCTTACTCAGGAGGGGTAGATAGCACGTTTCTTTTAAGAATTTCCCAAGATGTTTTAAAAGATAGAGTTTTAGCGGTTATCGTTCAATCAGAGATTTACCCTCAAAGGGAAATAAAGTATGCTGTAAGAATAGCAAAAGATTTAAAAGTTCCTTTTCTTATATTGAGAACAGAACCACTAAAAAACAAAAGTTTTCTAAGGAATTCTTTAAAAAGATGTTATTTCTGTAAGCGAGAGGTTTTCTCTAAGATAAGAAAAATAGCAAAAGAAAAAAATTTTGCTTTTGTATCTGATGGTTCTAATTACGACGATTTATCAGACTTTAGAGCTGGTTTTAAAGCGGGCAGAGAGTTTAAAGTGCGCACTCCCCTTATTGAAGCTAAATTTACCAAAGAGGAAATTCGCTATGTTTCTAAATTTTTAGGATTACATACGTGGGATAAACCTCCTTTAGCCTGTTTAGCTACAAGAGTGCCTTATGGATTAAGGATAGAGAGGGAATATTTAAAAAGGATTGATAGAGCAGAAAATTATATACTTTCTATGGGTATCAGACAGGTAAGAGTAAGAGACTATAAAAAAATGGCAAGAATTGAAGTTTTAAGTGAAGATTTTCCTACCATAGTTAATAACAGTAAGAGGATAACAAAGTATTTGCATAAGTTAGGCTATCTATTGGTTACTTTAGATTTGGAAGGATATACCCCAGGTAAAAGAATAAATAGGAATAGTTTTATTTAAAAATAAAAAAAATTATCACTAGGGCGAAATGTATATTCAGGATGGATTAGTTGGATATATAACTAAAAAAGAATGGTAAAATCTCTTGTTATTACTAAGTCAAGATGTTAAATTTTTACTAAGCAAACATGTTAAACTTTAAACAGGGCAGAGTCGATATTCTCTTTTATCCAAAAAGCGTTCTATCTGTCGTTCTTTTTTAACAATTTTATTGTGTGGCGATAGTTTAGATTCCGCAATCACCTTATTTTTATATAATACAAATATGCGTTTATCTTCTAAAAGGCAAACATCCACAACTGCCTTTCGCTCTTTCTTAACACAGAAGATAAGGTCAAGATTTTTATCAGGAGGCAAAGGCGAATAACAGGATTCTAAATTCTTAATGGTGTATTTTTGGTTGTACCAGGGCAGGAATTTCTCTAAGAGGTATTTATTGGCTTGGTGTAGTTTTTGATTCCTTCCAGGCGCATCTCTTTGATCAGCCTGTCCTGAAAAAGTTTAAACCTTATTTCGATTCTACCTTTTGCCTGGGGCGAATTAGCAAAGATCATATTGATACCCAGTTCAGAAAGCGGCCGTTCAATCTGTGTCTGGTGCTTTTAAAGTAGCTTGCCCTATCTACATAAAGACACACAAATACGCCTTTTTTCTCAATAGTCTTTCTGATTACATGCATATTACTAAAGAGCGTATCCGAGGCAAAGAAGTGGACATAAGGGATTTCGTTATTAGCATCGTCGATTACCGCAGTTAGCCACCATGGTTCTTTGACAGTTTCCAGCCATTGATGCTGGCTAGAGTCCATGTGGATGAGCATGCCTGCCTTAGGCATCCTGCGTCTACGCCTGTGGACAATTTTCTTCTTTTTGGGTGTATATAAGCCTGCCTTGATCAGTATCTGCCTTATAGACTCATAGGAAAGTTTTACATAGCTTAAGTTTAAGATAAGAACAGCCTCCGAGCCTTTGAGTTTTTTGTCAATCAAGTCTTTTAAGACCTTGTATCTTTGAATATCTTTCATGGTAACTAAAAATCTTGGGGTTTCTT
>JAMWDA010000065.1 GCA_023818995.1 Candidatus Omnitrophota bacterium | reverse complement strand
TGGGATATATAGAATTCTTTTTAATACAAAATGGAAATGGAATGAGGATAGGGGGAAATATAAAATAGGACCACCTCAGCTTATCTTTTCATTTATGGATGTGTGAAAAAATGGGTAAACTCCAGGAAACCTATGTATTGACAAATAATTTTTAAAGATGTATTATATTATTTATGGATAAATTAAAAAAGAGAATTATTATTGATAAATTTAAAGAACATCCTAACGATACTGGTTCTGCGTATGTACAGGTTGCTCTTCTAACGGAAAGGATAAAACATCTTACAGACCATTTAAAAAAGTATAAGAAAGACTTTCACTCTCGTCGAGGTCTCTTAATGCTGGTAGGTAGACGGAGACGCCTTTTATCTTATCTTAAGAAAAAAGATTTGAAGAAATATAACGATATTTTAAAAGAACTTAATCTTCACAAATGAAATGTTTTCCCTTTCTTTAAACCTCTCTAAATATTTTAGGGATAAATTGACTTTTTCTTCAGGTGAATTAGCGACACAATCTAACGGTAGTACAGTGGTTTCCTATGGAGAAACAATTGTTTTGGTTTCCGCTTGTATGGATAGACATCCTAAGGAGGATTGCGAAATTACTCCTTTAACTGTAGATTATATGGAAAAAACATATGCTATGGGTAAAATCCCCGGTGGTTTTATAAAACGGGAGGGAAGACCTAAGGATACAGAAATATTATGTGCTCGTTTAATTGATAGACCGTTGAGACCATTTTTCCCTCCAGGTTTAATGAATGAAGTTCAGATTGTTGCTATGGTTTTATCCAGCGATAGTATAAATGACCCTGATGTATTGGGGATAAATGGAGCTAGTTGTGCCTTATTGATATCTGATATTCCCTTCTATACACCTGTGGGAGCAGTGAGAGTATGTAAGAAGGAAAAAGATTTTATTATAAATCCTACCTATCAAGAAAGAGAAGAGGCATTATTTGATATGGTTATCGCAGCTACAATAGATAATATAGTTATGATTGAAGGGGATTTTAATGAAAGTTCAGAAGAAGAAATCTTAGAAGCTATAAAATTTGCCCACCCCGCTATCCAAGAGATAATAAAGCTACAGTTGGAAATAAAAGAAAAAGTAGGGAAACCGAAGAAAGAAGTTCCTTTATATAATATAGACAGAGAATTTATAAATAAAATAAAAGAGATAGTTTCTCCTCAATTAGATAAGATTTATGGATTAGTAAAAAAGGAAGAGCGAGAAGAGGAAATAGATAAAATAATCTTACAATTACAGGAATTATTCAAAGAAGATTCTAAAATAACTCCTTTTATGATAAATAAATCTTTATATGAGATAGAGAAAGAATTTGTAAGAGATAAAATATTAAAATATGGCTTAAGACCAGATGGTAGAGCTATTAATGAGATAAGAAAGATAGAATGTAAAGTAGGAGTTTTACCTCGTACACATGGTTCAGCAATTTTTAAAAGAGGGCAAACGCAGGCTTTAGCTGTAACCACTTTAGGAACTAGCTCTGATGAACAGTTGATTAGTGAGTTAGAAGGAGAAAAATATAAACATTTTATGCTTCATTATACTTTTCCTCCTTTCAGTGTAGGAGAAGTAAAACCTCTAAGGGGACCTTCTCGCAGAGAAATAGGTCATGGCACATTAGCGGAGAAATCTCTTTTGCCGGTTATACCCGATAAAGAATCTTTCCCTTATACTATTAGGGTTGTTTCTGAAATATTAGAGTCAAATGGTTCATCCAGTATGGCGAGTGTATGTGCCTCGTCTCTTTCTCTTATGGATGCCGGTGTTCCTATTAAGGAACACGTGGCTGGAATAGCTTTAGGATTAGTTCAAAATAATGAAAATTATAAAATATTAACTGATATAGCTGGGGTAGAAGATCACTATGGAGAGATGGATTTTAAAATAGCTGGAACAGAGAAAGGTATAACCGCTATACAGTTAGATGTTAAAAATGAGGGAATAAATTTTTCTATCCTTGCCGATAGTTTGAAAAGAGCTAAAGAAGCGAGAAATTTTATTTTATCTAAGATGAAGGAAGTTATTTCTGCCTCACGAAGTATGGTTTCTCCTTACGCACCTAAAATAAAATCATTTAAGATAGATGTAGATAAGATAGGCGAGATTATTGGGCCGGGGGGAAGAGTTATAAGAAAAATTACAAGAGAAAATAACGTGATAGTGGATATAAACGATGAGACAGGTATGGTTTCCGTAGTAGCAGATAATGATTCTAATTTAGAGAAAGCAGTTAAAGAGATAATTAACCTGACAAAAGAAGTTAACGTGGGTGATATTTATGAAGCAAAGGTTATAAAAATTACTAATTTCGGTGCTTTTTGTGAAATATTACCTGGTAAAGTAGGACTTTTACATATTTCTGAACTATCAAATAGTTTTGTGAGAGATCCCTACGATTTTCTAAAAGAGAATGAAATAATAAAAGTGAAAGTAATCAATATTGATGAGCAAGGCAGGATATCTCTTAGTAAAAAACAAGTGGATTAATGAAGAACCTTCCTTCATTTATTACAGGAGTAGTATTTATCTCTTTATCAATCATAATTTTTTTAAGCCTAGTATCTTATAATCCTCAAGATTTAGCTTTTCTTACATTTCCTCCCAGTAAAACTATTCATAATCTAATAGGTAAAATAGGTTTGTATATATCTTTTTCTTTGATTTTTATTTTTGGCTACGCCAGTTACTTTATTCCTTTTTATCTTTTTTTAAAAGGATTAAATAATTTAGGTTTGATAAAATTTTATGGAATAGCTAAAGGGAGAATAGTTAAGTTTCTTTCTTTTGTCCTTATAGCTGTATTCATTTGTGCGTTAATAGGTATATTTTTCAAAAAGTCAGAAAATATATATTTAGTATCAGGAGTTGTAGGATACTTTGTATCTATATTTTTTCAAAAATATTTAGGTTTTTGGGGGAGCTTTATTACTCTTACTGTTATAGTTTTAATTTTATTGTGGTTAGTATCAGGATACTTTTTTATAAATTTATTTTTGTGTTTTAGACATCTTGTAGATAATTTATTATTGATTATAAAGAATATGTTACAACGAGAAGAAATTAAGAAGAAAAAAATAATCCCAGATAAAGAAATTGTTAAGATATCTAAAACCTTGAAAGAGAAAGGAAGAGATACAAAATTAGATGAATTAAAACCATCTATAGATGTTGTTCCTGAAATTAAGGTTTATACTCCTAAAATTACCCCTATAAGTAACATAGCTATCACTAAAGGAGAAGGAACTTTATTAAAGAAAGATACTCAAAAACAGCCAGCGGGAGATGATTTAGAAGAAATTTCTATATCTAAAGAAGAAAAACCTGTATCGGATAAGGTGTTTGATGAAAAATCTTACGTTCTTCCATCGTTAGATTGTTTAAAAGTACCCCCCCTATTAGATACTCGTCAGATAAAAGATGATATAGAGGCAAACATAAAAACTTTAGAGGAAACATTATCTGATTTTGGGGTAGGGGCAAAAGTAGTTAGGGTGCAAAAGGGACCTGTTGTGACATTATATGAATTACAACCATTTGCGGGAGTTAAGATTCAACGCATTACTACTTTGTCTGATGATATTGCTTTAGCAATGAAATCGGCGAGTATAAGGATTGTAGCACCTATTCCCGGTAGAGGAACAATAGGTATAGAGATCCCCAATACGAAAAAACATCTTGTTTATTTAAGAGAAGTGATAGAGGAAAAAGCATTTTCTAATATGAATTCTAAATTAGCTTTAGCTTTAGGTAAAGATGTTTCCGGTAATCCTGTAGTAGCAGATCTTAAAGAAATGCCACATCTTTTGATCGCGGGGACAACAGGTTCTGGTAAAACGGTATGTGTCAATTCTATAATTTCTTCTATTATTTTTAAAGCAAAACCTAATGAAGTAAAATTTATCCTTATAGACCCTAAAAAAGTAGAATTAGCTCCTTTTAGTGGTATCCCGCATCTATTACATCCTATTATATCCGAACCCAAAAAGGCATTCTCGGCATTGAATTGGGCAGTGGAGGAGATGGAAAACCGTTATAAAGTTTTAGCAAATGAGGGAGCAAGGAACATAGATATTTACAACAAGAATAAATTTAAGCTTCCTTACATAGTAATAATTGTAGATGAGTTAGCCGACCTTATGGTAGTAGCAACAGACAAAATAGAAACTTCTATACAGAGATTGGTTCAACTTTCTCGCGCTGTGGGTATACATCTTATTTTAGCTACTCAAAGACCATCGGTAGATGTTATAACAGGTGTAATCAAAGCTAATTTCCCCGCAAGGATATCATTCAAGGTATCTTCTAAAGTTGATTCTCGGACAGTTTTAGATATGATTGGGGCAGAAAAACTTCTTGGCAAAGGTGATATGCTTTTTATAAGACCGGGACTCATAAAACCTGTAAGAACGCAAGCATCTTTTATAGATGATGAAGATATAGATAACTTAACTAATTTTATAAAACAACAAGGTAGTCCTATATATGAGGAAGGAATTATCCAATTACAAAAAAGTAGCGAAGCTTCTTTAGAAGAAGATGAATTGTTAGATGAAGCGATAAAAATTATTCTTTTAACTCGGCAAGCCTCCGCATCTCTATTACAGAGAAGATTGAGAGTTGGTTATACAAGGGCGGCAAGGCTTTTGGACCTTATGGAGATACAGGGTATTATTGGGCCTTTTTCTGGTAGCAAACCAAGGGAAATTCTGGTAGACCCGGATAATTATTTAAAAGAGAAAAACCTTATATAATAATGCTTGAAGAACTTTGTAAAAAATTAAAGAAGAGGAGAGAGGAGTTAGGTTTGGATTTAGAAACTATTGTAGAAAGGACAAAGGTATATCCATCCGTAATAAAAGCTATAGAAAATGGCAATTTAAATGATATTATCAACGATATAACTCCTGTTTATCTGAAGGGATTTATAAAAATATATGCATCATTCTTAGGGGTGAATGTAGATAATGAATTGGAAGAGTTCTCTGGTTATAAAAAAGAAAAAGATATAAGTCCGGTTGCGAGCGAAAAAAAATACGAATTTAAGAGGGAAGATAAAAAAAAGGAGAAAAGAAAGATAAAAATAAATATTTCAAAGATATTGACCTCAAAAATTATAAAAAAAATTACCCCCTTCATTTTAATTATAGGAGGAGTTATTATTGTAATATTTGTGATTAGTGCTTCTATAAATTTTATTAATAAAAGGATAGTATCAAATAGGACAAAAGAGGAAAAAATCAAGGGGGAAACATCAATCACTCAAGAATTTAATAAAGTTAATGATTCAAGAGAAGGGGGATCTTATAAATTACCCCCCAAAATAGAAGAAACAGATAAAAATATAGTAGCTTCTTTAAAAATCAAACGAGATTGTTTTTTGAAAGTTAAGGTTGACGATAAAGTTGTATTTGAAGGAATTTTAAAAGCTGGCAGTATAGAAACTTGGAAAGGGAATAAGGAATTAGAATTCAAAATCAGTGATGGGTCTATCGTAGATATAGAGGTTAATGGTCAACTATTACCCCCTATAAGTAAGATTCGTAAACCAATAAAAAGTTTAAAGATAACTTCCCAAGGTATCTCCGTGATAAAATAATAATGAAAACTATTTCTATTATTTCTTTAGGTTGTTTTAGGAATAGCTATGATTCTGAAATAATGTTAAATAATTTTATAAATAACGGTTATGTTCTTAAAGAAAAGGCTAACAATTTAGACGTATTGATTAATAAATACTTGTGGTTTTATAAAAGAAGCTAAAAAAGAATCTTTGGAAACAATTGAGAGAGCTATTCGGTTGAAAAAAGATGGTAAGGTAAAGAAACTAATTGTAATGGGTTGTCTTGTCCAGCGTTATCACAAAGAGCTAATGGGTATTTTTAGCAATGTAGATGAGTGGAGGGGAGTGGAAAAATTTAATCAGTGGTCTATAAGACGTTACTTTTTATATCCTCCGCATATAACTTTTATAAAAGTATGTGATGGTTGTATAAATAATTGTAGTTATTGTGCTATACCGATAATAAAAGGACCACTGGTAAGTAGACGTATAGGTAATATAATAGAAGAAGCCAAATTCTTAGATAGAAGAGGAGTGAAAGAACTTAACATTATTGGTCAAGATGTTACTAGTTGGGGGAAAGACTTATATAAAGATAAGGATACAACTTATTTATTAAAAAATATTGTAAAAAATACCAAAAATATTAGATGGATAAGACTTCTATACACTCATCCTAAAAATTTCACTGATTCCTTAATAGATATGATTGCAGAAGAGGAGAGGTTATGTAAGTATGTTGATTTGCCTATACAGCATATAAACGATAGAATCCTAAAAATGATGAATAGAATGATTACTAAAAAAGAAATAATAGAACTTATAAAAAAAATAAGAAAAAAGATAAAAGAAGTAGTAATAAGAACTACAATTATTGTGGGGTTCCCTACAGAAACTGAAGAGGAGTTTAAAGAATTATTAGATTTTATAGAAGAGATAAGGTTTGAACGTTTGGGAGTTTTTATGTATTCGAGAGAAGAGGGGAGCGAGGCTTATAAATTAAAACCAATTGTTCCTAATAAGATAAAAAGAGATAGATACAAAGAGGTTATGTCTTTACAACAAAAGATTTCGTGGGAATTTAATCGTAGTTTGATAGGTAGGGATTTAGAAGTTTTGATAGATAGCAAAGAAAACAACACTTTTATAGGGCGGTCCCAGTATAGTGCTTATGAAATAGATGGAGTAGTTTTTATAAAAGATGGTAATTGTAGCGGTGGTAACTTTTATAAAGTAAATATCGTTGATGCTTCTCATTACGATTTGGTAGGTATAATAGATGGGATAAATTAATATAGATGGAGATGATATGAATGTATCCAATTGTTTAACTATTTCTCGAATAATAATAGCTTTTTTTTGTATGGGTTTAATAATAAAGAATAATCTTATCTCTTTGATTGTATCTTTCTTATTATTTTTAATAGCTTCTTTTACGGATTTTCTTGATGGTTTTATTGCAAGGAAAAAAAATAAGATTTCTGATTTGGGTAAATTGTTAGACCCTATCGCTGATAAAATTCTCGTTTTAGGTATATTTCTTTCCTTCCTTGTGCTAAAAATTATTAATGTATGGATGGTAATAGTTATTATGATAAGAGAGTTTATAATTACGGGATTAAGATTATTAGCTCTTAATAGAGGATATGTATTAGAAGCTAAGAAGGTTGGCAAGCATAAAACTTTAACTCAGACGTCGAGTATAACCTTTATTTTCGTTATTTTAATTCTAAAAAAGATATTTACACAAAGTAAACTTATAGATTTTTTATATCAAACAGTTATACCTCTATTTATGTGGTACATTGTTATAATAACTGCTTTTTCTGGCCTACACTATCTTTGGATTAATAGAAAAATAATAAGGGATTTTTAAATATGGGATTGAGATACAAAAATAAATTGATAATTTTAATTACAACTTTATTCGGAATAGGGGAGATACCAATCGGTGGGGGGACAATTGCATCTTTATTGGGAATGTTTAGTTTTATTTTAATTAATAATTATCTATCGTTCTTTTTCTTTAGTATTTTCTTTTTATTTCTTTCTTTTAGTTTATCGGGGAAAGCTGAGGTAATATTTGGAGAAAAAGATTGTAAAAAAATAGTAATTGACGATTTTGTAGGATCATTAGTTGCTTTTTTATTTATTCCCCGAGATATTAGATTTATTGTAGCAGGCATATTGTTGTTTAGAATATTAGATATTCTAAAAATATTCCCTATAGATAGAGCAGAGAAGTTAGAAGGAACTAAGGGAATTGTAGGGGACGATTTAATAGCAGGAATTTATACTAATATTTTATTGCAAATTATACGTCTATTCCAGATTTAAATATGGAAGTAAATATTTCTTCGTATATCGGACCAGAGGGAGTGAGCATGCTTTTAAAGAGAACAATTCTATCTATGAGGAAACTTTTGTTAAGTTTTAAATTATATATAATCTTATTGAGAGATTCTATATCTCTCTTACTTTTAAATCTTGCTAATGTTATATGACTTTTAAATCTTTCTTCTTTTACGAATCCTAAATTTTCCAATCTATCTTCAATATTGTAAGCTAATTTTTTTAATTCCTCTTCTTTATCGGTGGCTATAAAAAATACGCGAGGGTTATTTCTATTGGGGAAGAAGCCGAAATCTACAAGTTTTACCTCTAATGGTTTAAATGTCTTAACAACATCATCCACAATGTTTTTAATAGGTTGAATTTTATCTTCATTTATTTCTCCTAAAAATTTTAACGTTATGTGCAGATTTTTACAATCAACAAATTTTGCATCTAATTTAAGGCATTTAAAATCATTTTCCCATTCGCTTATATAATCTTTTACATTTTGAGATAGAGGAATAGCCAAAAATGTTCGCATAGGTAATCCTTTAAGTAAAACTTTTTTAATTTATATTCTTAATTTTATTATATATTAATCTTATGAGAAAGTTACTTGA
>JAMWDA010000064.1 GCA_023818995.1 Candidatus Omnitrophota bacterium | reverse complement strand
AGAAATCTCCTTTCTTGTCTCAATGACTTCTATAGTTCCTATATTTGTATCGCCTCTTACCACACTAAATCTCATACCCGTTTTTATTCCACTATCTTCTCCCAGATCTATAATAACAAAATTATCACTCTTATTAACTGCTAAAATCTCACCTTTAAGCACATTCTGACTCTGAGTTCCTACTACGATAGGAGGTAACTCTACACTTTCTTTCTTAGGCAACGAACTAATTTCTTGTTGAGATGGTGTTTCCTTTCTCTCGGGAAAGGTAGGAGGGATTTCTTCTTTGCCCTTGAGTATACTTGTTAGTTGCGCTTCTAATTCAGAGAGTACAGCTTTTTTTTCTAACATAATTCTTTCCATCTCAGCTACTCTTTTCTCCATAGCTTCTTTTCTTTCCAAACTCTCTTTAAGTTTATTTTGGAAATTAACTTTATCTTTATTGGCTAAAATTATCTCTTGTTTTAATCCCATATTCTCATCTCTCAGTTTTGCTACCTCTTCGGAAAGAGATCTTCTTGACTCTCTCTCCTTCACTAAATCCCTACTTATAATATCTATAGTTTTATTATTGAACGATAAATCCTTCTCTAAACGTTCCTTCTGTTTAGTTAACTCATCTATCTTTAAACTAAGTTCTTTATTTTCCTTTTCTAATCGGCTAATTGTGGTCTTACTATCTAATATTTCTTTCTTTAAATCCTCTAACTGAGCTTCTAATTCTGCTTTAGCCTTTATTACATCCATCCAGTAATCTTCTGAAGAAACATCCTCTTTAGAAGGGGTTTTAACTACAGTTAAACTAACTCTTCCCTCTAATTCCTTTATCTTATTCACTAATTCTTCTTTTTCCTTTAAAACTTGTTGGTATTTTCTAGACAACTCATCCCTCTCCTTACCCATAATAGAAACTTGGGAAGAAATCATTTCTAAATTTCTTTCTAATTCCTTCTTCTTGTCGGTCAACACTCTATACTCTGCCTTCAAAGCTTCATTTTCTTCTAACAATCTTTTATTCTCTCCTTCGTATTGAACACTTTCTTTACTTAATTTCTGAGTATCAGAATAAAATTTTATACCAATTAAACAGCAAACTATCAACAAAACCAACATCAGAATTAAAGGAACTTTTTCTTTTGTCATACACTCTCCTTTTTTAAAAATTATACTACACTATTCTAAATAAGTAAAGAATTTTCTTTAAGAATAAGTAAACCTGCTCCTAAAGAAGCAGCATCTCTACCTAAATGTGGGAAGACTATCTTTAAACCTCTTCCCATCTCATTAAAGGTATACTCTTTAATGGCTATATTAACTTCTTCTAAGAAGAATTCTCCTGCTTCCTCTAAGCCTCCTCCAACAATTACTAAGTCGGGATTAATAAAATTAATTAAAAAAGAAATCTTTACTCCCAAAGAGAATGCTGCCTCTTTAACAATATTCTTAGCTAAACGGTCATCTTTTTTAGCCTGAGTTAGCACTTCCTCTATAGATAAATCTCCTGTAGAGGAAACTTTTTTAAGTAAAGCAGTGCTCTTGCCTAAGGCGATTAATTCTTTTGCTTTTTTCACTATTCCCAGATCTAATGGCCAGGGAGAAAGAAAAGAAAAATCCCCTAAGGAAGATGTCATATTTTTACGAACATTTACAAACAATTCTCCTGCTGCTCCATCCCTACCACGATAAAGATTACCGTCTAAGATTATCCCACATCCCACTCCCGAAAACATATAAATTATATTTCTATAATCCTTAAATTTCTTTACATATTCTGCCCACACGCAAGCATTTGCATCATTCTCTATAATCACAGGTAATTTAAATTTTTCTTCAATGTATTTTTTTAAAGGAACACTTATATATACACAAGAAGAATCCAATCTCTGTGGCCAATATACTAGCCCCCGTCTTTTATCTACTACCCCCCCTAAAGCTATACCTAAACCTTTTATAGAAACTCTATGCTGGGATGCCTTAGCATTAATTTCCTCAAACAAATCCAAGATAACCTCAATGGTCTTGTGAGCGGTAACTTCGTATTTTTTCTCTACCTTATCAACAATTTCTTCTTTATCGTTTAGGATAATTGCACGTGCATCAAAAAGATTAAGTCCAATACCGATAACGCCTTTCTTCTCCATAAAAATTACTATATATTAATTATACACTTAAATTTATCACTATTATTTTAGATAGGTTTTAATTTTTTCATTCTGTTTAAAAATCTACTTCTCAAATAATAACATTGGTTGCGGGGAGCCGATTTGAACGGCCGACCTTCAGGTTATGAGCCTGACGAGCTACCTGTCTGCTCCACCCCGCGAAAGTTATTTTATTTTATTCTTGTTTAGGAACAATGTCAACTAATATTTCTCCTTTTTTCACCACTCCTAAATTCTGGCGAGCTAATTTCTCCCAGATAAAAGAATCCTCTTCTAATTTATCCATATCATCTCTCAAATTAGCTATCTCTTTCTTTAAACCATCAATCTTTAATCTTAATCTTTCATTCTCTTCTCTTAATTTTGTTAATCTATAGTAATCGGGGAAATAAATAAAAAGAGCAATAAAAATTAGTATAAAAATGAATAATCCCCAAACGATCAATCTCAAAAATAATCCTTTTATTCTCTCACCCATAAATTTACCAATTACACCGATAATTTACAATTTCTCAACGGTAACTCTTCTTCCCTTTATCTTTAACCTGCCTTCTATAGCTAACTTTATCGCTTTAGGATAGAGTCTATGTTCAATATGGTGAATATTTTCTTCTAATTCTTTTAAAGAGTAATCATCTTTAATTTTCAAGCTCTCCTGTAAAATTATCGGGCCATTATCAACTTTTCTATCTACAAAGTGGACAGTAACACCGGTAACTTTCACTCCATACTTATATGCTCTTTCTATAGCATTCTTCCCTTTAAATGCTGGTAATAGGGAAGGGTGGACATTAAGGATTCTGTTCTTATATAGATTAACAAAATAGGGAGATAATACTCTCATAAATCCTGCTAAAACCACTAATTTAACCCTCTCTTCTTTTAAAACCTTAACTATCTCTTTCTCAAAATCCATAGGCGAATTAAATCTTTTGGGGTCAATAAATACCTCTCTTACACCGTGCATCCTTGCTCTTATCCTCACATAGGCATTTTTCTTATCGGTAATAAGAACTTTTAAATTAGCTTTAAGATAATTACTCTTTATTGCTTTTACAATTGCCTCAAAATTCGTTCCTCTTCCTGAAGCAAGAACAGCAATATTAATCATAATTTCCTCAAAATAGTCAAATTAAAAGAATCCTTTCGCTTCTTAACCCAACTTCTTAAAAAAGAATAGTATATAATTAAAACTATTATAGCTATAAGGAAACTGGTTAACTCACCATATTTTTTTAGAAACAACAAAAGGGAGATAAAAATCAGTATAGGTAAAAAAAAGGTTAGAAAGTTTATAATTAACGATTTGACCTCCTCTATACCAACCTCTATCCTATCGCCTACTTCCAAAGTTAATCCCGAATTATCTAAAATAACAACTTCTTCCTCACTACCACAGAGAGAGGTAAAATTACAACAGGAACATAAAGCTTTCTTTTTAAACTTTATCTTTATCTTACCATTTATTTTTTCAATAATCTCTACTACTTCTTTAACCATTAAAAATACATTTAGTTGGGCATTTTTCTTTTGCCTCTTTTAAAACATTTTCGCCCATAACCTTGCTATAATCTATACGGGAAATGTTACCTTCAAGATAAAAAGGTGAGCCTTTAAATTTTGTGCATATACCACAACCTATACATCCACGTCTACATACATTCTTTACGTTAGCTCCTCTCTCAGGATTATTACAAGCGACAAAATATGTAGGGAGATCTTTAGAGCGAGGGACTATCTCAAAAAGATTACGTGGACAACTCTTAACACATTTACCACAACCTATACATATATTATGGTCAATATAAATCCTCCCATCCTTTAAAGTTATCGCTCTAACCGGACAAACAACTACACAATCTCCTAATCCTAAACAACCGTATGCACAATCAAAAACACCAATAATATTAGCTCCTTTACAGGTTTTTGGACCAAAATAAACATAAGACTTCTTTTTCTCATTTTCCTCTGCCCCACAATGATGAATTGCTACAAAACTTCTTTCTGATAATACCTCTTTTAAACCTAATGCTTTAGTTATCTCCTCATTAACAGTCTTACCGGCAGAAATACAGGGAGAAAAAACTTTAGGATTACTAACGATAGCCTTAGCAAATGCTTTACAGCCGGCAAATCCACAAGCTCCGCAGTTAGCTTGAGGTAATAGATTAAATATTTTTTCTATCAAAGGGTTCTCCTCTACTTTTAACTTCTTACTCAAAAAAGCAAGAAGTAAAGCAAACAAAAAACCACTTAAACCCAAAACTAATGTTGCTGAAAGAATCTGCATCTAACTATGCACTAATCAGTCCAGAAAAACCCATAAATACCAAGGCAAACAAACCTGTGGTTATAAGAGTAATTGCCGCTCCTTTAAAAATAGCAGGCACATCAGCATAATCTAAATCTTCTCTTAAACTTGCCATTATCACAATTATCAAAGTAAACCCCAAACCACCACTGAAACCATAAATTACCGCTTCTATAAAATTGTAATCTTTGGCTATCATAAAAAGTGTTGACCCTAAGATAGCACAGTTCACTGTGATGAGAGGCAAAAATATACCTAAGGATTTATAAAGAGGGGGAGAAAATCTCTTTATCACCATCTCTACAATTTGAACTAAAGAAGCAATAGAGAGAATAAATACAACATAAGTCAAAAAAGTTATACCTAATTTAACCAATACCAAATGATAAATAAGCCAGCTTATAGTATTTGCTAAAGTAATAACAAAAATAACTGCCATACCCATACCTAAAGCAGACTCTATCTTTGCCGAAACTCCTAAAAATGGACATATCCCTAAAAAGTAATAAAGCACAAGGTTGTTGATAAAAACAGCGGAAATAAAAATAGTGATTATATCTTTCATCCCTCTCTCTTTATATCTATACTATTCATTATCGCTAACAGTAAACCCAAAATTAAAAATGCTCCTGCCGGTAAAACCATAACAATTAAAGGGTTATAGGAGTTAGGTAAAATACTTATCCCTAATAGTTTACCCGAACCTAATATTTCTCTTAAAATAGCTAAAACTAATAGAACCCAGCTATAACCTAATCCCATACCTAAACCATCTAACATAGAGACTAAAATAGAATTTCTTGAAGAAAAACCCTCACATCTACCTAAAATAATACAGTTAACGATAATAAGAGGAACATAAGGGCCCAAAGCTTTACTCACCAAAGGAAACTTAGCCTTAAAAAATATATCAACTATAGTTACAAACGTAGCTATTATTACTGCATAGACAGCAATACGCACTTCTTGAGGAACTATCTTTCTGATTAAAGAAACAAAAAAAGCAGAACAAATAAGCACAAATATAACACCTAAACCCATAAAAATAGCATTCATTACTGTAGTAGTAATAGCTAATGTAGAACACATACCCAATAGTTGGCGCATTAGAGGGTTAGCTTCCCATAAACCTTTGTTAAACTCTCTGTTTATATTATTTACTCTCATTATTAATATTATCTCTTATATCTTTTATCTTTTGATTAACAATATCTACTGCCAACCTCGAAGAGATAGTAGCACTGGTTATTGCCTGGATTTGATTAGCTTTCTTTTTGCCATCTTTAACACATTCTATTTGAGGTTGAACTTTTAATTTTTTGAATTGGTCTTTAAAGAACTCCTCCCTTATCCTTCCTCCTAAACCCGGCGTTTCTGAAGATTCAATTATCTCTATACCTTCCAGCTCATCTAAAGATTGGTTAGTCACCACTAATATTTTAATCGTGCCCTGATAACCATTACCTTGAGCAATAAATCCATAACCTACTAAATTATTATCCTGGTCAAGGAGACGATATACCTTATCGTTATCCAAACTAAATATCTCTATCCGCTTAGTTAGGGGAGATAAATTAAAAATTGCTTCTTCAATCTCTCTTCTCTGATTCTTCTCAATTTCATCTCTTGCTAAAATATTTACTAAAGAGAGTAAAAATGCACAGAGAATACAGATAAATGTGAGTACAGCTACTATCTTAATATTCTTTATCATCGTTACCTCCTCTTAACTCCCAAGGGTAAAGGAGAGGTATAACGATTAATCAAAGGTGTGCACATATTCATAAAAAGTATAGCATACATCACCCCTTCGGGTAATCCACTAAAATAGCGAATAACCATTATCAGTATACCACAACCTATTCCAAAAATATACCTACCAATTTTGGTTACAGGAGTAGTTACAGGGTCAGTAGCCATAAAGAAAGCTCCTAAAAGTAATCCTCCACTAAAGAGATGAAAAAATACCGAACCATTATTAGGATTAATAAAATAGAATATAGAACTTATCCCTGTAACCGTAAGTAACAAACTTAAAGGGATACGCCAATCAGCTATTCTCCTTACCAATATGTATGTACCACCGATTAGAATAGCTAATGCTGATGTCTCTCCTAAACTTCCGGAAACATTACCTATAAAAAGCTTATGTATAGGGGTTATAATAAAATTAAGGAGTTGCTTGAGATATAACATCGTAAGATAAAGGTTTACAGAAACTAGTAAGCATCTTAGGGTAACCAGCCATAAGAAATGCTCTTGCCATTAATGCGGGATTGAAAATATTTGAACCTAATCCTCCAAAAATATGTTTTACTACAGCAATAGCAAAAACAGACCCTAAAACCGCGGCATACCAAGAAGTTAAAGGTGGTAAGATTAAAGCTAAAAGTAAACCGGTAAGAAAGGCGCTATAATCTCTTTGAGGGGGGTGTTTTCTCCTTATCTTAAATATTAACTCTTCGGTAAATACAGATGTAACGATACAGATAGAAATTAAAGCTACTGCCCGATAATTAAAAAATACTATAGAAGCAATTACTACAGGGATTAATCCTACAATCACCTCACGCATAAGGTAAGGTGTAGTTAACTTTGATTTTAAGTGAGGCGAACTACTAACTATTATTGGCATATCTTTTACCTATCTTTATATAATGGACAATAGGTATATTGGAAGGACAAATATAAGCGCAACAACCACACTCAATACAATCTTTAATGTTGAACTCCTCTAACTTATCATAATCACTAACTTTAACTATCTTGGCATACTCCAAGGGCAAAAGTCCCATTGGACAGGCATCTACACAGCGAGCGCATCTTATACAAGGTAACTCCTCTTTTAAATCTACATCCTTAGTGAGAAATAAGAAACCTCCACTACCTTTGAGCACAGGGCAATCTAAACTTTCTAAAGCTATACCCATCATTGGTCCACCACAAATAATTTTTTTGGGTTCAAATTTAAAATTAAGTATTCCCTTTTCTTTTAATTCCTTTAGGCTGGTGCCTATCTTTAACCAAAGATTCTTAGGAGAAACTAAAGCATCTCCTACAAAGGAAACTAATCTTTCTATCAATGGCTTATCCCAATAGACTGCCTCATAGATAGCAAAGCAAGTAGCTACATTATGCACCAAACAACCCACATCAAAAGGAAGTTTACCTGAAGGAACTTTACGTTTAGTAACAGAATAGATAAGCTGTTTTTCTCCTCCCTGAGGATAGAAAGTTTTTAACACTCTAAGAGAAATAGAAGGGAATTTAAATTTCTTTGTGTTAATCAAAAGATTAAATTTTTTTATCGCTTCAGGTTTATTATCTTCTATACAGAAAAATATAGTTTTTGGCTCTAATATCTTGTATATTATCTCTATACCTTTAAAAATTTCCTCTAATTTTTCTACCATTAAGCGGTAATCACTGGCTAAGTAAGGTTCACACTCGCAACCATTAATTATCAGAGTATCAATCATTTTAGGAGGGGACAATTTTACATAAGTAGGGAATGCCGCTCCTCCCATCCCTACGATACCACTTTTTTTAATAATATCCAATAATTCTAACTTACCCAAACTATCAATATCCTTTCGCAAAGAGTAATTTTTAGGTTGATTATCACAATCAATAATAATTGCTTTAGCACGCTTTAAAATAGGATGATTGAACTCATCTATATCAACAACTCTACCTTTAGAAGGTGAGTGTAGGCAACTGGATATTAAACCATCTTGGGAAGCAATCAACTGTGCTTCCTCTACATAATCTCCCTTTTTTACTAAAGGGTGGGATGGTTTACCTGTGTGCTGAGCTAAAGGAAGATATAATCTTGTAGGCTGAAAAAATTTTTCACTAATAATATTATGTTGGGGCAACTTATATTCTTCTACTCTAACCATCATAGGAAAAAAGGCTGAATATAGCAAAAGTAAAAACTATTATACCTACACCAACGATAATTGTAAAGGGAGTAAATACCTTATCGGCTAAATAAGAGGAGATAAACATAAAGAATAATAACGATGTATGTATTAACATCTCCAGAGAACTAAATATTCTACCTAAAAATTTATCTTGACTATCCCTATGAATTATACTTCTAATAGCTACCTCTACGGGAGAGATAATCAAACCTAATAAGAAACAAGAAACAAAAG
>JAMWDA010000063.1 GCA_023818995.1 Candidatus Omnitrophota bacterium | reverse complement strand
TTTTACGTTTGAAGAGAGGGGATAGGGTATACATTTTTGATGGTCGAGGAAGAGAGTTCATTTTTAAAGTAGAGGAGGTGAAGAGTAAGAAGATAATTTTAAGAATGTTACAGTTAATTAGGGAAGAAAAGGAGGTATCTTTAAAGATTACCCTATGTTTTCCTTTGATGCGAGAGAATAAAATTGATTTTATCCTTCAGAAAGCAACAGAATTAGGAGTTAATTGTTTTATACCATTTTTTTCTCAGCGATGTTTGATAAAAGATTCTTTTAAAAGAGAACGGTGGGAGAGAATAATAAAGGAAGCTACTCAACAGTCAGAACGTTTATGGTTGCCTAAGTTAGAGGAGGTAAAGAATTTCTCCCAGATTCTAAGTTTGGATAGCAATATAAAACTATTTACCACTTTGCAAGGGGAGTGGTTAAAAGATTTATCTTTTGATAGAGAAAAAGAAGTAATAGTTGTAGTTGGTCCTGAAGGGGATTTTTCTCCTTCTGAGATTGAGCAGTTAAAAGAAAATAACTATAAAGGGATAAAATTATCAATTAATTTATTGCGTGCAGAAACAGCGGCGGTATTCGCTGTTGGACTGATAAGCTATAAGTTTTATGAATGTTAAGTTTATTACCTTAGGTTGTAAGGTTAACCAATACGAGACGCAAGCTCTAATAGAGGAGTTTGTTAATGATGGCTTCCATATAACCCAAGAGAAAGCGGATATCTATGTAATTAATACTTGTGCGGTTACTCATCGTGCTGAGGCAAAATCTAAGGAAGCTATTGCTAGGGTAAAGAAAGAAAATCCCCAAGCTAAAATTGTTGTTTGTGGCTGTATGGTTAATAGTAACAAGGAATTACTTAGCAATTTAGATGTGGATTACCTTATACCTCAGGATATTAAATATAATCTCGTGGATATAATTACTAATAGGGAAATAAGAAAAAGAAGTATATGGGATTTGAAGATAAGTAGATTTTTTAATCAACGGGCTTTTGTGAAAATTCAAGATGGTTGTGATTATAATTGTAGTTTCTGTGAGATACCGTTTATCAGAGGTAGAGCACAGAGTAGAAGAAAGGAAGAGATAATTGCTGAGGTTAAACGATTATCTTACAACTATCGGGAGATAGTTCTCTGCGGTGTTAATCTTGGTTTATATGGTAAAGATTTGGGTAATAGTTATAATTTGGTTAATCTAATTGAAGAGATTTTAGAAGGTGATAATTTAGGTAGATTAAGATTGAGTTCCCTTGAGCCAGGTTTGGTGGGAGATGATTTGTTGAAGCTATTTGTTCATCCTAAATTATGCCCTCATATACACTTACCTTTTCAAAGTGGTGATGATAGAGTATTAAAGTTTATGAATAAAAGAGAGAATGTTTCTTTATACTATAGGATAGTAGATAATGTGCGTAAGATTAATCCCCATATAGCTATAAGTTGCGATATTATGTTAGGTTTTCCCTATGAAGATGAAGATAGTTTCAAGAATACTTTGGAGTTTTTGAATAAAGTAAAACCTATGCGTATACATATTTTTACTTTTTCTCCCCGACCTCACACACCTTTTGCAAATTATAATATCAATAATTATCGAGTAATAAAGGAGAGACAAGATATTTTAAAAAGATTAGCCAATGAGTTTAACCTGTCATATAAACAGAAATTTTTAAACCAAAGATTGGAGATGATTGCAGAGAATAAAGATGATGGCTACGTATGTGGATACACATCTAACTATATAAAAGTATGGGTAGAAGGTAAGCTAAGAGTGGGAGAAGTTTATCCTGTTGTTATCAAAAAAATAGAACCTTTAAGAGTAATCGCCGGTATATGAGGTTAAATTTGTTTATATCAAGGAGCGGGTTTGCTTCTCGACGTAAAGCTGATTACTTAATTACTTCGGGAAAGGTAAAAGTTAACGGTTTAGAGGTTAGAGAACCTTGGTATAGGGTTAACAAGAAAGATAAAGTAGAGGTAGAAGGAAGATTGTTAGAACAAGAGAAATTTATCTACATAGCTTGGTATAAACCTAAGGGGGTAGTTACTACTCTTAAAGACCGATTTGCTAAAAATAATGTAAGAAATTATTTCCCTTACCATAAATTTGGTAGAGTTTTCCCCGTAGGTAGATTAGATAAGGATTCAGAAGGATTGTTACTTCTTACTAACGATGGAAGATTCTGTTTTCAGTTAACTCATCCCAAATTTAAGATAGAGAAAGAGTATATGGTAACAGGTAAAGGTAGAGTTTCTAACTTGATATTAGAGATGGTTCAAAAAGGCATAAAGGATGGAAAAGATTTACTACATGTAGATAAAGTGGACATTCTTAAGATAAACGATACCACTACTCTACGTGTGCTTATCCATGAAGGTAGAAAAAGGCATTTAAGAAGATTATTTTCCCACTTAGGTTTTAAAGTGCTTTCTCTTAAGAGGATAAGAATTGCTAATATTTGTTTATCGGGTTTGAAACCCGGAGAGTATAGAATTTTAAGCTATGAAGACATTAAAGGAACTTTGGGAATAAAATAGATATTTTTATATGGTAAAAGAGGGATTGAAAGTAGTATTTCTTGACCGTGATGGTGTAATTAATGAGTATCCGGGAGATATGCGCTATGTGACCTCTTGGCAAGAGTTTAAATTTATCAGTGGCAGTATAGAAGCGGTGAGGAATTTTAAAGCACACAATTTTAGAGTATTCGTTGTTTCTAACCAAGCAGGAGTTTCTAAAGGAGTATACTCTAAGGAAGCTTTAGATGAGATTACTCTAAGAATGTTGGAAACTTTTCGCAGACAAGGTGCTGATATAGATGGTGTTTACTATTGTACTCACAGAGAGGAAGAGAATTGTGATTGTCGTAAGCCTAAGATAGGTCTACTTAAGTTAGCTTTAAGTAGGTTTGAAGTTATGCCACGTTCGTGTTTTTTTATTGGAGATTCTATGCGAGATATAAAAGCAGCTCATAACTTCGGTTGTAAAAGCATTTTGGTTTTATCCGGCCAAGAGAGAATAGAGAATAGAAGAAATTGGGAAATCTCTCCCGATTATATTTTCGATGACCTGTTCTCTAGTTCTCTTTTCCTTTGTTCCTATTATCGACAGAATTAGTTTCTAAATTATGAATAAAAAAATAGCAAAAGTAGTATTCAATATCCCTGTAAATAAAGAGTTTGATTACCTCTGTCCACAAGAAAATATTGATAAGGGTAAACGGGTAGAAGTAGAGTTTAATAGGAGAAATATGTTAGGGATAGTAACTTCTATTAGGAGTAAGACATCTATAACTAACTTAAAGAGTATTTCTAATATATGCGATACTTACCCTTCGTTAAGTGAAGAGAAATTAGAGTTTGCTAAGAGATTAGCTAAGAAGTATATTTTAACTTGGGGAGAAGTAGTTTTTATGATGTTACCCAATTATCTTAAGAGAATAAAATTTGTGGATTTACCCCCTTCCTTGCCATCTTACAGGGGTAAAGATAATAGTAAAGTTTTTGTGAAATTGAATAGTTTTTACAAAAGATACCAATTTTATAAGAACCAGATCGAGCAAGTTTTAGAGAAGAATTCTGTTATATTATGTTTACCGCTGATAGATTACTTAAAAGATGTTTCTCGTCATATAGAGGGAGATTTTCCTGGCAAGGTGGTATTAGTTCATAGTTCTAATTCTCCCAAAGAAAATTTCCGTAGTTGGTTAGAAATACGTAAGGGTAGAAGATTAATTTTAGGTACACCCATGGCATTATTTTATTATCCCGAAGATTTGGGTTTAATAATTCTTGAAGAGGAGAACAACCCCTACTATTCTAAACAGGAGAAGCCATACTTTAATATCTTAGATATGGTAGTTATGTTATCAGAGTTTAAAAATATAAAGGTTATATTGAGCGGTGATTATCCTACACTTTTTACTTATAGGATGTATAAAGAAGATAAAATTATCTTAGTAGATGGTGATAGGGAAGATAAAAGAATAGAGATTTTAGATTTTAAAAATTTTTATTATAATAGAAAAAATCTATTCACTCCTTTCGTTATAGAACTTATGCGTAAGAAACTCGAGGAAGGTAAAAATATATTGATCCTCTGGAGTAGAAAGAATTACTCTTTATTTTTGAGGTGTAACCAGTGTGGATATGTTATAAAATGTAGGCGTTGTAGTAGTTATTTAAAACCATCTTGGGAGAAAAAATTGTGCGTGTGTCCTTGGTGTGGTTATTATGAAGATATAGTTGATAAATGTAAGATTTGCTGTTCTGGTTATATGGTGCCCGTGGGTGTGGGTATAGAGAGATTAGAATACATCGTGAAAAAGATTTTCCCAGAATTTTTGGTAAGTAGAGGAAAAGTTATTAATCCTCCGGGAATAATTCTTGGTAACTACAATTTTTTCAATTTCTTTGTGGAAAGAAACTTAGATATAGATGCCTGTTTCATTTTAGATATAGATAATATGCTCTCATTGGTAGATTACGAAACAACCTTTAATGCGTTCATTTATTTAAAAAGGATAGCTTGTTATCTTAAAGATATCTATGTGTTTACGCATAATCCCTCTCATTATATTTTTGAGAGTATAAATGATAGGTGGGAGAAGTTTTATGAGAAGGAGTTATCTTTAAGAAGACAATTCAATTTCCCTCCCTATGGGATTATGATAAAAGTTATCTTAAAGGGGAAAGATAAAAATACACTTCTCAAAAGGTTAGAAAGTTTATATAATAGATTGAAAGAATTTAACCTTGAAATTTTGGGTCCAGTGGAAGAATTTCCTTTCAGGTTAAGAGATAATTATAGGGGAGCCTTAGTTATAAAAGGAAAGAATAGAAAAAGGGTTAGTAATATTTGTGAACAAGTTATTCAAAAATATAAGAGTTCAGCTTATAAGATTACGGTGATAGTTCGGTGAGGATAGTATACTTTGGTAGCTCAGAGTTTTCTAAGATAGTTTTGGAGAGGCTTTATAATAGTGGGAGAGTCCCTATATTAGTGGTTAGCGTTCCTGATAAGTATGCAGGTAGGCATTTAAAACTTACCCCTACACCGGTAAAAGTTTTCTCTAAAAGTTGCTCTTTGGAGGTTATTACTCCCCAGAATTTAGATGAGAGCAATTTTATTAATTTATTAAAGGGAATGAATATAGATTTATTTGTAGTAGTAGGATTTGGTAAAATAATTCCACCTAGTTTATTGATTATCCCTAAAATTATGCCCATAGCTTTACATCCTTCATTGTTACCTCTTTATCGAGGTGCATCTCCTATAAATTGGGCGATAATAAAGGGAGAAAGAAAAACAGGAGTTACGGTTTTTAAAGTTAACGAAACCATAGATAGCGGCGACATAATCCTTCAGGAAGAGGTGTTTATAGATGATAACGATGATAGTTTAACTTTATCTGGTAAATTAGCAAATATAGGCTCTAATTTACTTTTGAGGTCAATATCGGCCATAGAGGAGAATAGGTTTTCTTTAAAGCTCCAAGATGAATCTAAGGCTACGTTTGCTCCTAAATTAAAAAAGACCAATGGGAGAATATATTGGGATAAAGATGCTAACTCTATAAGAAATTTAGTAAGGGGTATTAAAGATTGGCCACAAGCTTACACTTATTATAAAGGTAAGATGCTTAAGATTTTGGAAGTAGAGGCAGAGAATGAATATTTTTCTGCTCAGCCCTCTACAGTAGTTAAGGTAGAGAAAAATGGTATATACGTAGCAACAGGGAGAGGGATAATAAAGATAGTTAGATTAAAACCAGAGGGTAAAAGAGAGATGTTATCGGGGGATTTTATCTGTGGTTATAGAATAAAGGTAGGAGAGAAGTTTGAATAAGAACATTTTAAAAATTCTAAGCACAAAATATAGATAAGAAAGAGCGAGTAAAAGTCGGGAGTAAAAGATTTAGATAATTGATAAATTTCTAAGTTAGCCATTTTGATATGCTTAAACAGAAGCAAGAGAGGTTACATATTTTCTTTTCAGGAAATGTTCAAGGAGTAGGTTTTCGTTACACTGCAAGATATTTAGCTAACAAATATAATTTGAAAGGTTGGGTAAAGAATCTTTTTGATGGTAGAGTAGAACTCTTAGTGCAAGGTGAGAGAGAAGATATTAACTCATTTTTAGAAGATTTAAGAGATGAATTCAAGGGGTATATAATTAATGAGGAAAGGGAGTGGTTGGCTCCTTTAGATGATTTAACTGATTTTAATATAAGATTTTAATTTATGCGTTATGCTATTTTTTCTGACGTTCACTCTAATTTAGAAGCTTTTCAGACGCTTTTAGGTTGGTTAAAAAATCAAAATATTGATTCTTATATATTATTAGGGGATATAATAGGTTACGGTGCCAATCCTAATGAGGTGATTGGTTTACTGAAAGAGTTAAATTCTGTTTGTTTAGCAGGTAATCACGATTGGGCTATGATTGGTAAGTTTGATATAGATTGTTTTAATTCAAATGCTAAAAATGCTCTTCTTTGGACAAGGAGCATTCTTAGAGAGGAAGAGATAAATTACTTATTTACCTTTCCTCTTATTTATCAGGAGAAAAATTTTACTTGTGTTCATGGAAGTTTATGGGAGCCTGAAGAATTTAATTATGTAATTGACCCGCAAGAGGCTATTTTGAATTTTAAAATTATGGAAAAGCAGATATGTTTTATTGGACATTCTCATCGTAAAGAATTATACGTATGGTCAGATAAAAAGCTTTACTATTCCACCGATGAAGAAATAACTTTGGAAGAGAATAGTAAGTATATAGTTAACGTTGGTAGTGTTGGTCAGCCCCGAGACAGAGATAATCGTTTGTGTGTTTGTATCTACGATGATGAAGAAAAGAAAATATCTTTTACTCGCCTATCTTACGATATAAGAAGAGCAGCTAATAAGATAATTAAAGCAGGTCTACCTCCAATTTTAGCCGAGCGGCTTTATTCCGGTTATTAACAGAGGATATTTATGAATGATTTAGAGAGAGTAAAAAAAGAGATTGAAGAGTTGAAAGAAGATATTCGTTATCATGATTTTAGATACTATGTATTAAGTGACCCTGAGATTTCTGATAAGGAATACGATGACCTTTTAAGAAAACTAAAGAGATTGGAAGAAACGTACCCACAGTTTGTTACACCTGATTCTCCCACGCAGAGAGTTTCGGGAGGCGTTTTAGAAGGTTTCCCTACTACAAAGCATGTGGTAAAGATGCTTTCTTTAGATAACGTTTACTGGTGGGAAGAATTAAAGGAGTGGGAAGAAAAAGTTAAACGAATGTTGAGTAATACCGATGAGTTGGACTATTTAGTAGAGTTAAAAATTGATGGGGTGAGTTGCTCTTTAACTTATCATCAAGGCAAATTTATTTTAGCTGCTACACGAGGTGATGGGGAGATAGGTGAAGATATTACTGCCAATGTTAGAACAATAAAAACTGTCCCTTTACAGTTATTAGGTAAGGATTTTCCTTCCCTTTTAGAGGTGAGAGGGGAAATATATATGGATAAAAAAGATTTTCAAAGAATAAATAAGGAGAGACATAATAATAAAGAACCGTTGTTTGCTAATCCTCGTAATGCTGTTAGTGGTTCTTTAAAACTTTTAGACCCTAAGTTAGTTAGTCAGAGGGGATTGAAATGTTTCATCCATTCTTTTGGTAGAACGGAGGGGATTAAATTTTCATCTCAGAAGGAGTTCTTGGATAAGATAAAGGAGTGGGGATTAAGAGTTAATCCTCACAATAAGTACTGTTCTAATCTTAAAGAGGTAGAAGATTACTACAATTATTGGTGTGATAATAGGGAAAATTTAGATTACGAGGTTGATGGTTTGGTGGTTAAAGTTAACTCTTTTAAATTACAAGTAGAGTTAGGCACTACATTAAAATCACCCCGTTGGGCAATTGCCTATAAGTTCCCTGCCCATCAGGCTACCACTACTGTAGAAAATATAGAGTTTGGTGTAGGTAGAACAGGAATAATTACCCCTGTAGCTATATTGAAACCTGTAGAGTGTGGAGGAGTCACTATTTCAAGAGTTACCTTACACAATTTTGAAGAAGTAGAACGTTTAGATGTAAGGGTAAAGGATACTGTTTTAATAGAGAGGGCAGGAGACGTTATTCCTAAGGTAGTAAAAGTGGTAGTTTCTAAGAGAACAGGTAAAGAGAAAAAAATAGAAGTTCCTAAGAATTGTCCTGTTTGTGGAGAGAAAATTGTGAAAGAGAAGGAAGAGGAAGTTTATTGGTACTGCATAAATCCTAATTGTCCGGCAAGATTAAAGAGTTCCCTTCTCCATTTTGCTTCTCGTTTAGCTATGGATATAGAAGGTATGGGGGAGAGTGTAGTGGATGAGTTAGTCGATAGAGGGATGGTAAAAAGTATTGTGGATATATATAAACTTAAAAAAGATGATTTTCTTAATTTGCCCCTATTTAAAGAAAAAAAAGCAGAGAATTTAATTTTTTACTTCTTCAATATGTTTTGCTCAATTCGATTCAAATAAAATTGATGTAATTGAGACTACTGCTAAAAGAGAATTTGACAACAATATTTTATATAAGTACCTCCTATTATCTGACTCCACTGATATTATTGCTGCACTTTTGTCCATTGCTAAGTCCGAGGACACTTC
>JAMWDA010000062.1 GCA_023818995.1 Candidatus Omnitrophota bacterium | reverse complement strand
TTCCTTACCATACCGAAGAGTTATTTGTAGAAGGTATAAGCAAAGATACAAGGGAAATAGGAAATAATGAGCTTTTTTTTATTATAGAAGGTAAACATTTTGACATTTTTTCTTTTATTGGTTCATTAGAGGATAAAGTTGTCGCTTTCGTTGCTGAGAAAAAGAAGAAATCTTTAGTAGAAAGCATAGTTAAGAAGAAGCCGGTTATCTTCGTAGATGATATAGAAAAAGAGTTTAAAAGAGCAGTGGATATATTTTATAACGTAGATACCAAAAATTTAAAATTTATTGGTGTCACAGGGACAAACGGTAAAACTACCACCACGTATCTTCTCCATCATATTTTGACCGGCTGGGGAATAAAATGTGGATTGATTGGAACGGTAGGGTATATTTTAGGAGATGAGCGTATAGAAGCATCTTTGACTACGCCCGATTATGTAACATTAAGAAAATTGTTTTATAAGATGTGTAAGAGCAGTATCTCCTATGTAATTATGGAAGTATCATCGCACAGCATAGAACAGAAGAGAATAGAAAATATACCTTTTTCTTACTGTATATTTACTAATTTATCAAGAGACCATTTGGATTACCATAAAACGATGAAGAATTACTTTACAGTTAAAAAGAGTTTTTTTTTAAGCAACCCTTTAGCTACTTCTTTAATAAATATAGATGACCGATTTGGAAGAATTATTTTTTCAGAGTTTAAGGGAGAAAAGTATAGTTACGGTGTTGGTAACAAAAGGAGTGATTACAGAGGATTTGATTTTAAACTTTCTTCTCAAGGATTGGAATTTACCATAGAGAAGTTAGCAACAGGTAAGCAGACTAAGATATATAGTCATCTTTTAGGAAGACATAATATATTAAATATATTAGCAGTTTTTTCCTGCATAGATTGTTTGGGTTTAGATTGGGAAGAATCCCTAAGGTTTCTTTATTCTTTTAGGGGAGTTGATGGTCGTTTAGAGAGGGTAAAAGAAAATATTTTTATAGATTACGCTCATACGCCTGATGCATTAAAGAATGTTCTTCTTACCTTGAGAGAATGTGGGTATAATAGTATTGTTCTTGTTTTTGGTTGTGGAGGTAACCGTGATAAAGGTAAACGCAAAATAATGGGGAAAATAGCAAGTAAGCTCGCAGATTTTACTATTGTTACCTCCGACAATCCCCGTGATGAAAATCCTTTGGATATATGTGAGGATATTAGAAGAGGTTTTCTCTATGATAATTATAGTATAGTATTAGATAGAGAGGAGGCAATAAGAGATGCTATAAAATTAAAAGATTCTTACTGTAATTGTGCTCTTCTTGTTGCTGGAAAAGGTCATGAAGATTATCAGATATTTAAAGATAAGAAGATACCCTTTAAAGATAAATTTGTAATAGATAAGATACTAAATGAATAAGAGTTTGTTAAAGAGTATAGTTTTTTAAGTAATGTTGTATCATTTCTTTTATCCTTTAAGTAAATATTTCTTTATTTTTAATGTTTTAAAGTATATCACTTTTAGAGGAGCTTGTTCTTTTCTCACTTCTTTTTTACTGGTGATGTTTTTTTATCGAGGTTTTGTTGAAAAATTGAGAAGTCTAAGTATAGGGGAGAACGTTAATATGTACGGGCATGAAGCTTTAGAAAAATTACATAAGGATAAGAAAGGCACTCCTACGATGGGGGGGGTGCTCATTATTTTTGCTGTATTTGTATCTTCCCTTTTGTGGACAAGATGGGATAATAGTTTTGTATTATATGCTCTTTTAACCATGTTATGTTTAGGTTTAGTAGGTTTAAGAGATGACTTTATAAAAGCAAAGAGAGGTAAAGGATTAGGACGAGGAGAAAAGTTATTTTTACAAATTTTGGTAGCGTTGATTTTAAGTTTAGTAATTTTTAGTGATAGAGATGTGTCAACTATTTTATATTTCCCTTTTTTAAAAAACCTCTTTATAGATTTAGGTTATTTGTATATTTTCTGGTCTATGTTGGTGTTAGTTTCCACTTCCAATGCTGTAAATTTTACCGATGGATTAGATGGTTTAGCCATAGGAACTGTGATAAGTAACTGTCTGGTATTTGCCGTTATTAGTTATATCGTTGGTAATATAAAATTTGCTCAATATCTGTTTATCCCTTACGTAAAAGAAGCTGGGGAGTTAAGTATTATCTGTGCTTCTTTAGTAGGAGCAGGTTTGGGTTTTTTATGGTTTAATTCCTACCCTGCTCAGATATTTATGGGTGATGTAGGAGCTTTATCTTTAGGAGGAGTAATTGGAATGTTAGCTTTATTGACTAAGAAAGAGTTTTTGCTTATATTTACAGGAGGGATATTCGTTATAGAAGCATTGACCGTAGTTTTACAGATATTTTCCGTTAGGTTAAGAGGTAAAAAAATGTTTAGAGCAGCTCCTCTACATCTACATCTTCAACTTTTAGGTTGGTCAGAGTCAAAAGTTGTAATAAGGTTATGGATATTATCTATTATACTCGCTGTATTATCACTTATCACTTTAAAGTTAAGATAGATGGATATCAATAAATTTAAAAATGTATGTATTGTAGGTCTTGGTAGAAGCGGGATTTCCCTCGTAGAGTTGTTACTATCTTTAAATAAGAGGGTAAAAGTTACAGAAAGTAAAGATAGTAAAAATTTTTCTTCTCTTATTGTAAATAGATTTAGAGATTGGGGAGTAGAATTCGAATTTGGTGGACACAGTAAAGATTTCGTTAAAGATAGTGATCTATGCGTAGTTAGTCCGGGAGTGGATTTATTAAGGTCAAAAATTTATGGTATAGTTAAAGAATTACAGATTTTAACTGTAGGGGAGATAGAATTAGCTAGTTGGCTTACCCAAGCTAAGATAGTTGCTATAACGGGTACTAATGGTAAAACTACCACAACTTTTCTTACCTATAGATTAATTAGGTCTACGAAAAATAAAGTTTATTTAGCAGGGAATATAGGTATACCTTTTTCTTCTTGTGTTTTAGGGACAAAAAGTTCAGATATTATAGTCCTTGAAGTTAGTTCTTTCCAGTTAGAGACAACAATAGAATTTAAACCATTTGTGGCTTGTTTACTTAATTTAGAACCTGACCATTTGGACCGTTATAGAGATTTTTCTCAGTATGTGGAAGCTAAAAAGAATATTTTTAAGAACCAAAAGGAGGAAGATTGGGCGGTATTGAACAGAAATTTACCTTTTAGGGATGGCATAGAGAAAAGTATAAAAGCTAAGTTGGTGTATTTTTCTAATGAGTTTAGTAATGAGAATTATTCTGCTGTTTACAGGATAGGTGAGATATTTGGTTTAGATAAAGAATGCTGTAAAAAATTTTTTAGTAGATTTAAAGGGTTACCGCATCGTTTACAGATAGTAAGAAGAATAAGAGGGGTAACTTTCATAAACGATTCTAAAGGAACAAATCCAAATTCTACTATATGGGCAATAAAGAATATAGATACACCAATAATTCTTATCGCGGGAGGTAAAGATAAGGGATTAGATTATAGTTTGGTAAAACCTTATTTATGCAAGGTTAAAAAAGTTAATCTCATAGGAGAAACAGCATTGAAAATTAGTGATATCCTTAAGGATACGGTAAAGGTAGAGATATTTGTTTCTTTAAAAGAGGCTGTAGTTAATGCTTTTTCTGAAGCAAATAGTAACGATACTGTACTTTTTTCTCCTATGTGTTCTAGCTTTGATATGTTTGCTAATTATAGAGATAGAGGTAGAAGATTTATTGAGATAGTGAAAAATCTCTAAGTTATAATGGGATTTAAAATAAATAGACAAATAATATTTTTGACGGTTTTCTCTCTTAGTCTATTTGGATTGTTAATGGTCTATAGTTCTTCTTGTATATATGCGTGGAGAGTTTATCAAGATCCAATGTATTTTCTAAAGAGACAATTTGTTTTTTTATTAATTTCCTTAATTTTATTTCTTTTAACCCTTTTAATAAATATAGATATTCTTAGGAAGTATATTAAGGAGTTATTAATCTTTAATATATTTCTTCTAATAGTGGTTATTCTTGCAGGTAGAGAAATAGGAGGAGCAAAAAGATGGATATATTTAGGAAGTATTAATTTCCAACCATCAGAACTTTTAAAGATTTTTTTTCTTGTTTACTGTGCGGATTATTTTGTCCGTAAGAAGCAGGTAATAAAATATTTTAAAGAGGGAATACTGCCCATACTTATTGTAACAGGAGTTAATTTCTTATTGCTTCTTTTAGAGCCTGATATGGGAACGGTTATCTTTTGGTCAGGTTGGCTAATTTTAATGTTTCTTATCGTAGGAGTAAAAAAAAAGCATATATTTTATCTTATTATTTGTGGATTAATTAGCTTAATTGTCCTTATTAGTATTTATCCCTATAGGTTAGCTAGAATCTTGTCTTATTTTGATCCCTGGATTGATCCTCAAGGTAAGGGATTTCAGCTCATTCAATCACAGATTGCTTTTGGTGAAGGAGGATTTTGGGGAGTTGGCTTAGGTGAGGGTAAACAAAAGTTTCTTTTCTTGCCAGCAGCACATACAGATTTCATCTTCTCCATAATTGCTGAAGAATTTGGATTCCTTGGTTCATGTTTTATCTTAGTTCTATATTCTTGGATTTTCTTTAAGATGGTAGGGACTTCCCTTAAAATTAGTGATGATTTTTTTCGTTACCTTTGTTGGGGGATTAGTTTAGTTTTAGGACTAGAAGTAATAATAAATGTAGGAGTAAGTAGTGGTTTTTTCCCTACAAAAGGTATGCCCTTACCTTTTATTAGTTATGGAGGAACTAGCCTTTTTGTACATTATTTTCTTTTAGGATTATTTTTTAATGTAACGAAGGAGTATGAGGGTTCTATTAGCTTGCGATAGGAGTGGAGGTCATTTTTTTCCTGCATTTTCTTTAGCAAATTATCTGGATAAAGATGAAGTATATTTTTTTATCCCTTCTCACTACTTCTCTAATTTTCTTAAAATAAGAGGGTGGAAAGTTTTAGGTAAACCGTTGAATTTTAGAAATCTTTTATTAGAAGGAACATTCAGAGTGTGTGAGGCATTATACGTTATCTTTAAAGTTAGGCCTAAAAAGGTGATAGGTTTTGGAGGGAGAGATACATTTTCTCTAATTGTTATTGCCAGTTTATTTTTTATTTACACCGCTATATACGAACCTAATGTAGTGAAAGGGAAAGCTAATAAGTATCTATCCCTTATTGTAAGGAAAGTTTATTGTGGATTTAATCAGACATTTAAAAGTAGTAAAGCTATAAAAGTGGGAGTTCCTTTAAGAGAGGATTTGAAAATATGGGATAAGAAAGAGGCTAAAGATAAGTTGGGTTTATTTAACGATTTAGCGGTTATTCTTTGTTTTGGTGGTAGTCAAGGGGCAATTTTTATTAATCAACTTGTTAAGTGGTTAATAAATAATGTAAAGAGAGATTTCCAAATAATCCATATAGTGGGTAGTAAACAGTTTAATGAATTTATTAATTTTTATGATAAAATAAAAATTAAAGCAAAGATATTTGAATTTTGTCTAAATATGGATTTAGTTTACTCTGCTACCGATATAGTGATTAGTCGGGCAGGAATTTTATCTTTGGTAGAGATATCTTGGTTTGGTATACCGGCGATATTAATTCCTCATCCCGGAGCAAGTAGACATCAATCTGCCAATGCATATTATTTACAAGAGAGAAAAGCTTGTTTTGTTTTTGAACAAGATAATTTTAACTACCAAAATTTCAAAAATACTTTAGAAAAACTATTAGATGATGTGAGTTTAAGAAGAAATATTTCCCATAATATTAAGAGCCTAAGTTTAGCTGTAAGTAGTGATCAATTTTATAAAAACTTAGAACTATGAGTTCGGAACTTCTATCTAAAATAAAGAGAGTGCATCTTTTAGGTATTGGCGGTGTTGGTATGACCGGCTTAGCTTTTTTACTTAAAGAGAGAGGTTTTATCGTAAGTGGTTCGGATATAAAAGAGTCTTATAATACAAATTTATTAAAAGAGTATTCTTTTAAAGTTTTTATGAGCCATAGTATTAGCAATTTAGAAGATGTAGATTTAGTTTGTTTCTCTTCTGCTATAAAAGATGATAATATTGAACTTTTAGAAGCAAAAAGGCGCAGATTACCAGTGATGAGAAGGGCGGAGTTATTGGCTATACTTTCTCAAGATGATAAAGTGATCGCTATTTCGGGAAGTCACGGTAAAACTACTACTTCTGCGATGGCAGCGTTTGTTTTAAATGAATTGGGGTATAATCCTAACGTTTTTATTGGGGGAGTTTCTTTAAATTTTGGGAAATGCGCATGGGCAGGTAAGGATATTTTTGTTGTAGAGACAGATGAGAGTGATGGTAGTTTTCTTTTATTTAAACCTTGGATTTCTATTATTACCAATATAGATGTTGAACATTTGGATTTTTATAGAGATAAAGATAATTTGGAGAAAAGTTTTTTAGAGTTTTCTCTCAATACAAAGGGTACAACCATTGGCTGTGGTGATGAAGCTAACGTTAGATATATTTTAGATAGAGTAAGGGGAGTGAGTTATGGTTTTTCGCCCCATAACGATGTTAGAGCAGAAAATATAAGAAGGGTTGCTGACTACACTGTATTTGATTTAATTTTTGAAAAAGATAAATTCTTTGATGTAAAGATTAGCCTTTTAGGTGAGCATAATGTTCTTAATAGTTTAGCTATAATTTGCTTAGCTCAATATTTAGGTGAGAGTATAGATAAGGTGATAAATATACTGGGTAGATTTAGAGGGACTAAACGCCGTTTCGAAATAAAGGATAATTTTGATGGTGTCATTTTTGTGGACGATTACGCTCATCATCCTACGGAAATAGAAGCGGTATTAAGAGCTACTGACTCTTTATCTAAGAAACGCATAGTTGTTATTTTTCAGCCTCACCGTTATAGTAGGGTAAAACTATTGTATGAGGAGTTTTCTCGTTGTTTCTATAAATGCGATTATCTCATCGTAACTGATATTTATTCTGCGGGTGAAGATAAGATTAATGGGATAGATGGTGAGTTTATATTTAACGAAATAAAGAAGAATTTTAATAAAGATATAGTTTATATACATAAAGAAAATTTATATAAAGAGGTTCCTTTAATTTTAGAGGAGGGCGATTTAGTGTTAGGGTTAGGAGCAGGGGATATAAATATTATAATGGATAGTATAGTTAATGAGTTTAAGGCAATTAGAATTAAGAAAAGATATTTATTTAAATAAGTTAACCTCTTTTAGAATTGGAGGTAAGGCTAAATTATTCTTTGTCGTTCATAGTGTAGAGGATATTAAATTGGTTTTATCTAAAGTATCGCCTAATTTTTATTTTTTAGGTGGTGGTTCTAATCTATTGGTTAACGATGAAGATTTAAGGACACCTGTAATTACTTTAGGAAAAGAGTTTGATTATATCAAGAAGTTGGATGATAATATTATTGAAGTAGGAGGAGCAACACCTCTCGCCAAAGTTTTAAATTATACCATTAAAGAGAAATTTTGTGGGTTTGAGAATTTTAGTGGTGTGCCTGCTCGCATAGGCGGATTATTGATTATGAATGCTTCTTCCTTCGGTAGGAGTATATCTGAAATTTTAGAAGAGGTTTTTGTAATTGATAGATACGGTAACAGTGTGGTTATTAAGAAGAATAATATTAGCTTCAGCTATCGCACAAGTTCGTTAAAGGAAGAGGGGAGTATAGTAATAAATGCCAAATTTAAATTGGTGAAGATTGATAGGATTAGAGATAGAGTGTGTTTTTACCTAAGAAAGAGATTTAGGGAACAGGATTTTTCTTTTCCCAGTGCGGGTTGTGTATTTAAGAATCCCAAAGATTTTAGCGCTGCTTATTTAATTGAGCAGTGTGGACTGAAAGGATTTATTTATGGAGGAGCACAGGTGTCTTTTAAGCATGCAAATTTTATTGTAAATAGGGCTAATGCAAAAGCTAAAGATGTGGCTGGGTTAATAGATATAGTGAAAGAAAAAGTTTATAATAAATTTGGGATAGTTTTAGAAGAGGAGATAGAGCGATGGGAGATTTAAGGGATATAAAGGTAGGTATTTTGAAGGGAGGAACGTCGGGAGAAAGAGAGATTTCTTTTCTTTCAGGAGAGCAGGCAAGTTTAGCTTTGAGACGGAAAGGTATAAATGTAGTGGATATAATTATAGAGAGTTCCCATGAGAGTGTAATTAAAAGTTTAATATGCAAAGAGAGTATAGATTTAGCTTTTATTGCTCTTCACGGTGAGTTTGGAGAGGATGGGGGTATTCAGAGTATTCTTGATGATTTGGATATACCTTATACTGGTTCTTCTCCACAGGCAAGTTATTTAGCGATGAATAAGATTGCTTCAAAAATAATTTTTATAAAAAGAGGTATACCTACACCTTCTTTTTTTGTTTTGGATAAATTGGGTGGTATCGATGATAGGATGATTTCTTTCCCGAAAGTGGTAAAGCCTTACTATTCTGGTTCAAGTTTAGGGGTATCTATAGTGAAAAATTACCAAGAGTATCGTCAAGCTTTAATTAAAGCGTTTAACATAAGCGATAAAGTATTAACCCAATAAGTATTTTAAAATATTTTAATTACTTTCGTTAAATTATTATTGACATAGTTTATTAAG
>JAMWDA010000061.1 GCA_023818995.1 Candidatus Omnitrophota bacterium | reverse complement strand
TCGTATAGGGGCCAGAGCGCCGGTAGTTTTTCCTCAACGTATAGATCCCAATCTATGTGTTACTTTGGGTAAGTACGATAATCTTTGGATTAATGTTCAGTTTAATCATCCCAGAGAAGTTACCTCTCAGTCTGCTAATGTTTGTAAAAGGCTACAGAAACAAGGTATCCCCATAAGTAATCAATCAGTTCTCCTTAAGGGAGTAAACGATTCTCCCGAAATAATGATAGAGTTGTGTCATAAACTTCAGAAGATAAGAGTAAGACCATACTATCTTTTTCAATGCGACCCTGTGGTAGGAGCAACTCACTTCCGAACTTCTGTATGGAAAGGGGTAGAGATAATAGAGAAGATGAGAGGTCATACTAGTGGAATGTGTATCCCTACATTTGTAGTTGATGGCATAGATGGTAAAGGTAAGGTTCCCCTTTCTCCTAATTATCTTGTTTCTACTTCTAATGAGGGTATAGTATTGAGAAATTACAATAACGAAGAGTTCTTTTACCCTGATTGTATTAGTTGATAAGAGGTTTATATCTTCTATGAAAAAGTGTATTCGCACCATTGGGATTACTTTTAATTTAAAGAGGGAAAAATTATCTGATGACCGTCAAGAAGAATACGATGAGATTGAAACAGTAGAAGCATTAAAAGCTGAGATAGAAAGTTATGGCTTTAAAGTTATTCTTCTTGAGCAGAGAGACGCCTTCCTTAAGGACCTTCTTAAAAGTAAACCTGATTTTGTTTTAAATATTGCCGAAGGTAGAAGTAATACAAGATCACGGGAGTCAGAGATCCCTTCTATCTTAGAAAGTTTAAATATACCCTATTCTGGTTCAGACCCTATATCCTTAGGTATAACCTTAGATAAGTATCTTACGAATATTATCCTTAATGCTAAAGGTGTGCCTGTCCCTTTTATGTTTATGGTGAAAAATTCCGAGGAAATATCTTTTTTAAAACACATATTTAAAAATATAGATTATTTTATTGTAAAACCTCGTTGGGAAGGTTCTTCTAAAGGTATATTTTTAAATTCGATAGTAAGTGATTTAAAACAGCTGAAAAAACGAATAAGATTTATAACTTCTCGTTACTCTCAACCTGCTTTGGTAGAGGAATTCTTACCCGGCGATGAGTTTACTGTTGGTGTTTTGGGTAATGGAGAGAGAATTAGAATATTAGGGATGATGAAAATTTCCTATCGGAGACAGTTATCAAAATTTTTTATTTATTCTTTAGAAGTTAAAAGGGAATGGCAAAAAAATGTTAGATACGAACCAGAAGATAAAATACCTTTTGATATACGAAAAAACTTAGAAAAGTATGCTTTAGAAGCTTTTCGGATTTTAGAATTGCGCGATATCGCTCGTATAGATATGCGTTTAGACAGTAATGGTTTACCTAAAATAATAGATATTAATCCTTTACCAGGGCTATCTCCTTTATATAGTGATTTACCCATTCTTTATAAATTAAAGGGGGGAAGTTATAGTGGATTGATAAAAGTCATCTTAGAAGAGGCTTTCTTGCGTTACGGATTCAAGATAAAATTAATTAAGAGAAAGTGAGTTCTAATAGAGTTTTACTTATTGTTATAAGTGGGGAGGAAAGGGAAAAGAAGGATGTAAAAGGAGCTTGGCAGTGTAAGAGGTCTTTAGAAGAGGTTCTTTTAAAAAAGAATTTAAAATTTACAGAAATAATATTAAATAGAAAAGATTTCGAAAATAGGGATAATTTAAAGAAAAAAATTCTTAATAAAGAACCCGCCTGTATATTTAACCTTTTTGAAGGTTTTAGCGGTGATTCTTATAAAGAAGCAGAATTCGTGGAGATATTGGAAGAATTAGGTATACCTTTTACAGGTAATAATTACTATACTTTAAAAACTTGTTTAAATAAAGCAAAGGTAAAAGAGGTTTTGAAAAAAGAAGGTATTCCTACCCCTAATGGTCTTTTTGCAAGAGAGATAAAAGATATATCCTTTAAAAATTTACTATTTCCTGTTTTTATTAAACCTTGTTTTGATGATGCTAGTATAGGTATAGATAAATACTCTCTGGTTGGAGATAAGAAATCCTTAGAAAAAGTATTGGTAAGAAAACTTATAGAGCATCCCCAAGGCTTAATTGTAGAGGAGTTTATTTCCGGTAAAGAATATAACGTAGGATTTTTAGGGGATTACCCTTACGAGTTATTAGGGATTTCCGTTATGGATTATTCTAAATATAAAGATTTTCCTCCTTTTTTAACTTATAATTCTAAATGGGAGGAAGATAGTGAGGAATACAAAGTCTTAATACCCTCCTGTAATGATAATATAGATGAAGATTTAAAGAAAAAGATATTGAATATTTCTTCAAGAACAGGTAAGATTTTAGGATGTAGGAGTTACTTTAGAATAGATTTACGGGAAAAGGATGGTAAGCTATTTGTTTTAGATATTAATCCCAATCCCGATATTAATAAAGATAGTGGTTTAATGAAGCAAGCCTATCATAAAGGTTATACTTACGAGGATATTATTGAAAAAATTTTAATATTTAGCGGTTATACAAGGAGGTAAGAGAAATGGATAAACGGGGTAGTGGTGTGCTTTTACATATAACTTCTCTACCATCTCCCTATGGTATAGGAGATTTTGGTAAAGGAGCTTATCGGTTTGTAGATTTTCTATATGAGACAAAACAGAGTTACTGGCAGATTTTACCCATTAATCCTACTATGGAGATTTACGGTAATTCCCCTTATAGTAGTATTTCTGCTTTCAGCGGTAATCCTCTTTTTATAAGTCCGGAAATTTTATGGGAAAATAGTTTGCTTTCTAAAAGTATTATTAAGGATATACCTAAATTCTCATCCACAAAATGCGATTATTCTAAAGTTATTCCTTATAAGGAGAAAATTTTGATTAACAGTTATCTATGCTTCAAAAAGTTGAAATCTAAGCAAGAATACGAAGAGTTCTGCGGGAATAATTCTTTCTGGCTGGATGATTATGTTTTGTTTGTGATAATTAAGAAGATTATGGGAGGGAAAATTTGGTCAGAATGGGATAGAGAGTTAAAAGATAGAGACACATCAGCATTAGAAAAAATAAAGAAGAAGTATAAAGATGATATAGATAAAGTGAAGTTTTCTCAATACATTTTTTATAAGCAGTGGAGTCTTCTTAAAAAATATTGTAATGAAAAAGGCATAAAGATTATAGGAGATATCCCTATTTATGTTAGTTACGATAGTGCTGATGTTTGGGCAAATCCACAGAATTTTAAGTTGGATAGTGATAAGAAGCCAATTTTTGTAGCAGGGGTTCCTCCCGATTACTTTAGTAAAACAGGGCAGTTATGGGGTAACCCTGTTTACCATTGGGATAATTTAAAAAAAGAAAATTTTTCTTGGTGGCTTTTGCGTTTAGAACACAATCTTAGACTTTTCGACATTATAAGAATAGACCATTTTAGAGGTTTAGTTGCTTATTGGGAGGTACCCGCGGAAGAAAAAACCGCAGTTAATGGTAAATGGGTTAGTGTTCCTGTAAATGATTTTTTTGAAGCAATTTATCAAAAGTTTCCTCATATGCCTTTTATTGCTGAGGATTTAGGAGTGATTACACCTGATGTAGAGGAAATAAGAGTCCGTTTTAAATTAGCCGGTATGAAAATACTTCTTTTTGCTTTTGGAGAAAATAATCCTAAACATCCTTATTTAATCCATAATTATGATAAAAACTACGTTGTCTATACAGGCACTCACGATAATAATACTGCAAGAGGATGGTTTGAGCATGAGGCTAAGGATGAGGAGAAGAAAAGGCTATTCCTTTATTTAGGTAGAAAAGTTTCTTCAGAAGAAGTTTCCTGGGAACTTATAAGATTAGCGATGATTTCAGTAGCTGATACAGTAATTTTTCCTATGCAAGATATTCTTGGTTTAGGAGAGGAAGCAAGGATGAATATACCTTCTACCACACAAGGTAACTGGCAATGGCGCCTTACAGAAAAGCAGTTATCATCTTCGTTAACTGAGAAACTCTTAGAGATGACGGAAATTTACGGTAGAGCTAATAGGTGAATTATCTATTGAAGTTATTTTCCAAAAGTTGTAAAAAATCTTTATCTACAGGATAACCTAAGGAAAGAGCAATTTGAGCATGTTTTTTAGCCAATTCTCTTTGAGGTGGCGATTGAGAGGCATATAGAACGGCTAAATCGTTATGGGCAGGGGCAAAGTAAGGATTTAGTTTTATAGTCTTTAAAAGGTAACTCAAAGCCTTAGCGTAACCCAAGCGAGCATAAAGGGAACCTAAATAGTAATTCAAATAAAAATCATTAGGTCTTAAAGAACAAGCCTTCTTATACATCGCTAACGCATAATTTAATTCGTTTTCGTCTTCAGATATTCTTGCTAAACCGTAGTATCCAGCGTAATGGTTAGGGTCTATTTTTATAGCACGTATAAAAAAATTTTTTGCTTTCTCAAAATCCTTTTTGTTAAGATAGAATATCCCTAAATTAAGATTTATTTCTGGCAAATTAGGATAGTATCTTAGTTCTTTCTCCCAAGCATCAAGTGCTAAATCTTCTTTACCCATTTTCATATAAATTACCCCTAAAGTTTGATAAGCTCCTAGAGGTGGTGGGTAAATAATTCTTAAACAATCTTCAATTAATTTTTGTGCTTCTTCGTATTTATTTTGCGAAATATAAACATTTGCTAAATTTAGTTTAGCACTAGCAATAGTTTCTTTCATATTATGGGCAAATTGAATAGCTTTCTTAAATTCTTCCTCAGCGTAAGAATATAAGCCAATTCTTAAGTATTCTGTGCCTAGATTGTTATGGAGAGTGCCCAAATTAGGAGCTCTTTCTACAGAAATTTTCCAGAATACTATTGGGTTAGTGTATTCGTAGTTTCTTAGAAATGTAAGGGTAAAAAACAAAGGTAAAATAATTATAGCAAGATAATGTAAAAGTTTTGGGTGATTTATGAATAATCGGTAAGATAAATATAGTAAGAGAATAAATATCCCTATACTGGCAAGATAAAAATGGTGTTCACAGGCGGGGAAATGTAAACGAGCATAGAATTTAGGTAAGAGACAAATTAAGAACCAACTTAATCCAAAACTTATCAATTTTTGTTTTCTTTTAGTTAAAATTATAATTATAATAGTAGCCAATATAAACAAAATAGAGATAAATGCAGATGGTTCAGATAAGGAATTTAAGTTGGGCACCTCGTGTAATATATTTAAAGGGTGAGGAAAGAGAAATAATTTTAGATATAGTAAACTAACCCAAGCTTGAATTAAAATATTAGAGTAAGCTGAACGATAAACAGTGGTGGGGGTAGGAGCAAAAATAGTTAATTTGTATAGCAAATAAATAAAGGTTATGGTAAATAGGCTAATATAGAATATTTTCTTAGTTTTTATTATATCTTTAATTGAGTTAAAATTTTTAAAGTTATATATAAATTCGTAACTAGCTAAAATGATAGGTAGACATAGAGCTGTTTCTTTTGAGCCCAGAGCGAAGATATAAAATAATATAGTTAATGCGTATATATTTTTTAGATAAAAAAGAAAACTTAATAGAATAAAGGAATTTACCATAAGGTCGGAGCGACAAGATATATAGGTCACAGCTTCACTGTTTAAAGGATGAATAGCAAATATAGAAGTGACAAAAAAAAGAATATATAAAGGTATACCCTTGATTAGTTTCTTAAACAGGAGATAAAGTATACTTGTATTAAGAAAATGCAATATTAAATTAGTTAGATGATAGCCTAAGGGATTAAGTTTACTGGTAGCATAGTTTAGAGCAAAGGTTAACATAAGTAAAGGTCGGCACATACCTTTAGGTATAGGGAAACTGGTAACAAAACCTTTAAATAAAAGGTGGAGACTTTTAGGATTTTTAATAATAGCGTTCTCTACAATCATATGGTTATCATCAAAAATAAAATTAGAGGAAAAGGATGGTAGATATATAATGATTAGACAGATAAAGATACAGATTATAAATATATTTTCTTTGGGCATAAAATTAATTATAACATACAAATAGTAACTAAGATACATTATTTTAAATATGGATTTTGAAATTGTTCATTCGTGGGATTTATCCTACAAGGAAGCAATAGCTTTACAGGAGAAACTTAAGAGTAAGGTTCGCATAGAGAAATTAAATTTTTTCCCCAAGTTAATTGCCGGTGCCGATGTATATTTTAGAGCTAATAAAGCTATAGGGAGTATAGTGGTTACCAACTATCCCGACTTTGAAATAGTTGAGAAGGTTGTTAAAATTGATAAAATTAGCTACCCTTATATCCCTGGGCTTTTAGCTTTTAGAGAAGGGCCGGTTCTAGAAAATTGTCTTAGAAGTTTAAAGAAAGAGCCGGAAATAATCATTTTCGATGGGCAAGGATTAATTCATCCTCGCAGAATTGGTTTAGCTACTCATATGGGGATACTATTAGGTAAGCCCACAATTGGTTTGGCAAAAAGTTTACTTTTGGGAGAATATAGAGAACCAGCTCAAACGCGTGGTTCATTTTCTTATATCTTGGATAAGGATAAAAATAAGATTGGGGCAGTAGTAAGAACAAAGGATAATGTAAAACCAGTTTACGTTTCCGTAGGGAATAAAATAGATCTTAACAGCGCCATAGAAATTATTTTAAAATGCACAGTTAGATATCGTTTACCTGAACCTTTACGTTTAGCTGACCAATTTAGTAGAAAGTATATTTTTTATACAAAAATTTAAAAATATTTGGTATAATTAACTTATTATTGATATTACAATTCCGGGGGGTGGCGCAGTTCGGATTAGCGCACTTGAATGGGGTTCAAGGGGTCGCGGGTTCAAATCCCGCCCTCCCGATAAATACCATGTTTAGGAATAAAGGAAATAAGTTTTTCCTTTTTCTCTCAAACGATAATAATAGGAGGTTGAAATGGAAAAAGAAAAATACATAGGGGCAGAGAGGAGAAAAGGTCCCAGAATAAATGTGAATTTTGTAGTTAGTTATCGTATAAAAGATGAAGTAGATAATCATGATCTTACTCAGAGTAGAAATGTTAGCACAGGAGGGATGTTACTTACTACTAACAGGAAATTTGAGAAAGGAACAATTTTATCTATGTCTATACGTTTCCCATTTTTTACTAAAAAGATAGAGAGTAATGGTGAGGTGGTAGATTCTAAAGAAGTAGTTAGAAATCTTATTTATGAGACAAGGATAAAATTTGCCGGATTAGATAATACATTGTTAAAAGAATTGCACGAATATATACACGCACATTTAAAAATTTCTGCTTAAGAAGATGGGGAAAAATATTGGTATAATTGGTTTAGGTACAGTGGGAGAAGCTACGGTTAGGTCGCTATGTAAATATTCAAAATTGATTGAAAAAAGAACATCTTTAAATGTAGTGATTAGAAAGGTATGTGATTCCGATATTAGTAAGAGAAGAATAGCTACACAGTTTTCCTTACCTTTTACATCCAATCCTTACGAAATAATAAACGACCCCCAAATAGATACAGTTGTTGAACTTATTGGAGGAATCTCTCCTGCTAAGGAATATATTATAGAATCTTTAAAGAAAGGCAAGAATGTAGTTACTGCTAACAAAGCACTTCTTGCTCAAGCAGGGAAAGATTTATTTAATTTATCTTATAAGGTTGGCAGAAATATTGGTTTTGAAGCTTCGGTATGTGCGGCTATTCCTCTTATAAGGAGTATTTCTGAAGGTTTAGTTGGTTGTGAAGTTAAAAAATTATACGGTATACTAAATGGCACAACTAATTATATTTTGTCTCGTATGCATAAAGAAAGTATCAGTTTCCCCACTGCTTTAAAGGAAGCACAGAATAAAGGTATTGCTGAAAGAATCCCTAATTTGGATATAGACGGTATCGATACACTTCATAAATTAGTAATTTTGACCTATCTTTGTTTTGATTTATGGCCTTCATTAAAAGATATTAGTGTAGAGGGTATTTCTCGAATATCTAATTTAGATATTTTGTATGCACAAGAGCTATCCTATGTTATAAAGTTATTAGCTATCGCTAAAAGAGAGAAGAATAAATTAGATTTAAGAGTTCATCCTACGCTGATACCTAAAGAACACCCTCTCTCTCAGGTTTCTTCTACTTTTAATGGAGTGTGGGTAGAAGCAGATCCTGCCGGTGAACTCTTATTTTATGGACCGGGTGCAGGAGGTATGCCTACATCAAGTGCAGTTATCTCAGATATTGTTAATACTTCTTTTTTACATACGCAAACTTTAAAGGAGACAAATAAATTTAATTTAGAGAACATTAAGAATTTGCGCATGCGTTACTATATAAGATTTATGGCCGTGGATAAACCAGGGGTATTGGCTAAAATTTCTAAGATTCTTGCTTCTTTAAATATAAGTATAGCCTCTGTAACTCAAAAGGAAAGAAAGAAAGGTAAATTTGTTCCTATAGTAATGATAACTCACGAAGCTAAGGAGTTAGATGTTAGGATAGCTTTATCCAAAATAGATAGATTAGATGTGATTCAAGCTCCTTCTCAACTCATAAGGATTGATGAGTTATGAGTAACCATTCCTATCAAGGCATAATTCATCGTTACAAAAAGTATTTACCGGTAAGTGATAAAACGCCAATAGTTACTCTTTTAGAAGGTAACACTCCCCTTATCTTTTCTCCTAAAATTTCTAATATTTTAGGTAAGAATTTTAGAGTTTATTTAAAATACGAAGGACTTAATCCCACAGGTTCTTTTAAAGATAGAGGGATGACTGTAGCTGTTTCTAAAGCGAAGGAAGAAGGTCAGTGTGCTGTGGTTTGTGCTTCCACAGGTAATACTTCTGCTTCAGCCTCTGCCTATGCAGCGAGGGCAGGGATAAAGTGTATCGTAGTTATACCATCG
>JAMWDA010000060.1 GCA_023818995.1 Candidatus Omnitrophota bacterium | reverse complement strand
ATAATCCCTATGTTGAAGATTAAGAATTAGCCGAGCAAAAATCTCATCTGCACAGGAATAATCAATTGCTCCTATCTCTAAAAAATCAATCACTACCACACAACCTTCTTTTGTTCTTCTTATCTCCTCCTCCAACCTTAAAAATACACTCCTTCCAATCTCGCGAGTAAAAAGGTCAGTATATTTACCCTCTGTAGCTAACTTAGCTATATCTTTAAGTTTAATCTCATATGTTTCCATACTTCAATTGCTTCAATTGAAGTATATCATCAATAGAAAATTTGTCAACTATTTTTTTCTCTGTGTGTTGTTGCAAGATAAAAAGTCAAGATTTTTGCAAAATAGAAATCTCACCTTCTAAAAGAAAATCTTCTAAAAAGCGTTCCTTTTGGTTTTTTGTGGTCTGTATCTTTTTATATCTTAATTTTCTTCCCTTATAAACAATAGAAACATTACCATCTAAATTTTCAAAGACTTCTACTTCTGCCTTGGTATAACTTGCCCTGTAAGAATTAGGCAGAATTTGGTATCTTCTGCCCTTATAAGAGATGGTGTTTTACACAATCTACCCTGACATTTCTACTTTGCAGAAAGGTGACATTATTATATTGCGGTAACACTATTTTTTCTATGTTGTTGTGCAACCTAAAAAGTTAGGATTTTTGCAAAATGGTATACACCCCTCGGGTGTAATGGTTACACCCGACGGGTGTAATATTTTTTTAAGTGGGTAGTTTCTCTTACTCTACGATAAGGACTTCATCCTATAACGGGGAAAAATTGAAGAGAATAAATTTATAAAAAATCCTAAAAATTAGCTTTAACATAATTCTTATAGTTCCTCATTATTTCTTTCAAGGTATCTGAACCAAATTTATCCAAGAATGCCTCGGTAAGAGCAATCGCTAACATACTCTCAGCAATTACTCCTAATGCTCCTATAACGCAAATATCTGACCTTTCTACTATAGCTTTCTCAACTTTTTTAGTGGATAAATTTACTGATGATAAAGGATTAAGTAAAGTTGGGATAGGTTTTGCCGCTATCCTCACTACAATAGTCTCACCATTAGATATACCGCCTTCTATTCCACCGGCATTGTTACTCTTACGAAAAAAACAATTTTTTAAACCTAACTTAGACCTACCTTTAGAAAAATATATAGCATCGTGTGATTGCGAACCTCTGCTTTGTGCATAGTTTCCCCCCCCTCCTATTTCTACTGTTTTTACCGAAGGTATACTCATTAAATAATAAGCTATTTTAGCATCTAATCTCCTATCCCAATGCCATCCACTACCTAAACCATAAACCACATTATCCGCCCACACCTCTACTATACCTCCTAAAGTATCACCTTCTGCTTTTGCCTTCTCTATCTCTTTTATCATTAACTTTTCTTTCTCACGATCGATACAATTTAACTTAGATGACGCTGTTTTCTCTATTATCTCTCTAACACTCGTAGGTTTATAGGAAGAGATTATTTTACCTACACCCACTACGAAACTACCTAAATTTACATTGAAGTTATTAAGGAACTGTTTACACACCGCCCCTATACATACTCTTGACACCGTCTCTCTTGCTGAGGTTCTTTCTAAAATATTCCTTATATCTTTTTCTTCGTATTTTAAACAACCAGCCAAATCAGCATGCCCTGGTCGAGGGACAGATAAAGGGGGTAAAAAATCTTTCTCTTGCGTAAATATCTTCTTATCTTTATTCCTAACTAACATACATATAGGACTACCTAAAGTAATTTTATTACGTATACCCGATAAAATCTCTACTTTGTCCTCTTCTATCTGCATCCTTTTACCCCTACCATAACCACTCCTCCTACGTGCTAACTCTCTATCTATAAAATGAGCTTCTATCTTTACTCCTTTAGGAAAACCTTCTATAATAGAAATTATTCCTTCTCCATGGGACTCGCCGGCAGTTAGAAATCGCATATTTCCTCCTTACTAAAAACCAATAAAGGTAAAAATACGTTCCGCCCAAATTAAAGAAACAAAACTCGCTAAGGAAAGATAAGGCAAATAAGGCACGATATGAGACTTTTTAAATAAAAGAGCAAATAGAGAATAAAATAATCCCAAAAAAGGAGCAATAAAAAAAGTAGTAATCACTGATTTTGTTCCTAAAAAAGTACCCACCATCCCCATAAAATCCACGTCTCCCAATCCTAAACTCTCTTTTTCCCCTTCTATAGAATCCTTATTGGTTAAACCAAGATATATACCCAAAAGAAGATCACCAAACAACTTAAAAAGATAAGTGAAACCTAGACCAAAAACTAATCCTTTAAAAGAATTCACTATAGGTAAATTATCTACAATACCACTCTTTAAATACTTGCTACTTTCATATAATTTAAAAATTAAACCTAAAATTATCCCCAGAGGACAAATATATATCGGTATGGCACGGTATTCTATATCAATAAAAGAAACCAAGACAAGTAAACTACTAAAGAGTAAAAATTCAAAAAAGTTCCAAGAAAAAGAAAATCTTTTATAAAGATATAAGGTAACGATACCGGTAATTAATTCCACGAGAGGGTAACGTAAACTTATCTTACTATTACAGTATCGGCACTTACCTTTCAAAATAAAGTAACTTATTAAGGGGATATTATCAAACCACTTTATAGTTTTCCTACAAGAGGGACAATATGAACGGGGTGTTACCATAGATAAACTCTTAGGTAGTCTATAAATACATACATTAAGAAAACTACCTAACGAACTCCCAAAAATAAATACAATTAAACCATCAACCATTTTTAATTTCTTTAACTAATAGATTGTATATTATATTTTCGTTGATCCCAATTTTTTTGTTATGCCAAATCTCCTCTGCTTTAATTGCCTGATAAATAAGCATCCATAAACCATTTATTGTTCTAAGTCCTTTCTTTCTAGCACCTTTAATAAGAGGTGTAGATAGGGGATTATAAATTAAATCGTAAACAACTAAATTCTTTTCAAAATCTTTAAGTTCTATTACTAATGGATCTTTTTTATGTAATCCTACACCGGTAGCATTAACTAGTAAATCTACGTTTTTAAGAGAAATTTTATCTTTTTCTCTAATAACATTCGTTTCTAGAGAAGGGAAAAATTTTCTTATATGTAGGGCTAATTCTTGGGCTTTATCGTAAATAATATCATAATAAATTATCTTATTAACTTTTGCTTTAGCTAAATAAACGCTTACCGCTTTTGCTGCCCCTCCTGCTCCTAAGATAAAAATATTCTTATTGCGACAAATAAAGTTGTGTTTTTTAAGGGAACTTATAAAACCTATACCATCAGTATTAAAACCATAGGTTTTACCTCTCCATATCTTTATGGTATTAACCGCTCCTATAATAGAGGCTTCTTTATCAATACTATCTAAATAAGGGATAACTTTCTCTTTATATGGGATAGTTACGTTAAGACCACTTAAACCCAAAGATATTGCTCCCTTTATAGCTTCTTTCAAATGAGACTTATTTACCTCAAAACAAAGATAAATAGAATTAATTTTTGAATGTTTAAAAATATAGTTGTGAATTTGGGGAGATAAAGAGTGTTTAATGGGCAATCCTATTAAACCATATAGAGTAGTCCTACTATCAACCATCAAATATACGAATAATATTTTTTACTTCTCAGAATGACTTATTGAGGGCGTCTAAATAAGCTTTTATGGAAGCTTCTATTATATCTGTGCTTGAACCTCTTCCAATAAAATTTTTATCACCTACCATTATTTCCACTCTCACTAAACCTTGAGCGTCTTTACCACGGGTAATTGCTTCTAATTTATAATCTATTAATTTTACGCTTTTCCCCACAATCTTATCTATAGCTTTATAACAGGCATCCACAGGACCATCACCGGTAGATTTTGCTTCGTACACTTTTCTTGTATGTTCTATCTTAATAACTGCTTGGGGAGTAATATCTGTACCTGTAGTAACTCTCACAGAAACTAACTCGTAACCTCTCCTTTTTAATCTCGTTTCCTCCTCTACTAAAGCAATTAAGTCACCATCAAAAATTTCTTTCTTCTTATCTCCCAATTCTTTAAATTTCTTAAATATCTCCTCTATTCGTTTATCATCGAGTTTAAACCCTAACTCCTTTAATCTTTTAACCAAAGCGTGTCTACCTGAGTGTTTACCTAAAACCAATTCGCTACCTTTAATCCCTACATCTTTAGGGTTAATTATTTCGTAAGTAACTCTCTTTTTTATAACTGCATCCTGATGTATCCCTGATTCGTGTCTAAAGGCATTTATACCTACTATAGCTTTATTAGGTGGAACGGGAAAACCTGTAAGTGTGCTTACCAACTTAGAAGTTCTCATAATCTGTTGAGTTTGTATATCAGTATAAACCGAGCTAAAAACGTCCTTTCTTGTTTTTATTGCCATTACTATTTCCTCTAAAGAAGCGTTTCCTGCTCTCTCGCCAATACCATTAATTGTGCAATGAACCTGGCGACTACCCGCTAAAACTGCAGAAAGGGAATTCGCTACAGCCATACCTAAATCGTCATGACAATGTATGGAAACATTTGCTCTATTTATATTGGGAACGTTATGGAAAATATCCCTAATCAAAGAAAAAATCTCTTGGGGATAACTGTAACCTACCGTATCAGGTATATTTATAGTAGTAGCTCCTTCTTTTATTGCTATCTCAATTATACGAAAAAGAAAATCCCTCTCCGTGCGAATAGCATCTTCGGGAGAAAACTCAATATCATCGCATAAATTACGAGCAAATCTCGTTGCTTTTTTAGCTATCATTTCAATCTCATCTTCTGCCTTCTTAAATTTGTATTTGAGGTGAATCTTTGATGTAGCAAGAAAGATATGAATTCTTGGGTGTTTTGCTGGTTTTAAAGCCTGCTTAGCTACCTCTATATCCTTCTCTAAACACCGCGCTAATGCACAGATAATGCTCTTCTTTATATTGCGAGAGATTATATTAACTCCTTTAAAATCATCAGGGCTAGCGATAGGAAAACCTGCCTCTATTACATCCACACCTAACTTCTCCAATTGAAAAGCAATCTCTAATTTCTGTAAAGAAGTTAAAGAAGCACCAGGAGCTTGCTCACCATCCCTTAAAGTAGTATCAAAAATAATTACTTTCTCCGCCATATTGTTATCTCCTTAAGTTCTTTAATGTCTATCCCATTTATATCCACACTTGATTTTTTATTTATTTTATCCAAGGCATCATTTTTCTAAGCTTTTCTCCTACCTTCTCAATAAGATGCTCTTTTTCTTTCTTCCTTAAAGCGTTAAATACCGGTCTACCTACACAGTTTTCCATTATCCATTCTCTTGCAAACTCCCCTGACCTAATCTCTTCAAGAATATTTTTCATCTCCTTCTTTGTCTCATCGGTAATTATCCGTTTACCTCTGGTGAGATCACCATACTCGGCAGTATCAGAGATAACTTCGCGCATGCCTGATATCCCTTTAGAGTAAATTAAATCGGTAATTAATTTTAACTCATGACAACATTCAAAATAAGCCACCTCTTCTTGATAACCAGCCTCTATTAAGGTTTCAAATGCTCTCTGGATAAGCTTAGTCACTCCTCCACATAGGACAACTTGTTCACCAAATAAATCTGTTTCTGTTTCTTCAGCAAACGTTGTTTCTATAACACCTGCCCGTGTTCCTCCTATTGCTTTAGCATAAGCTAAAGCAGTTTTTTTTGCTTTCTTGCTGGCATCTTGATAAACCGCTACTAAACAAGGGACACCTTTTTTCTCTAAATACATATCTCTAACCAAAGTCCCAGGTCCTTTAGGAGCAACCATATAAACATCCACGTAAGGAGGGGGAACAATTTGAGCAAAATGTATATTAAAACCATGGGAAAAACCAATCGCTTTATTCTTCCTGAGATTTGGCTCAATATCGTTCTTATAAACTATAGGTTGAATATTATCCTGAGTAAGGATATGAATAATATCTGCCTGCTTAGAAGCTTCTAAAGCAGTTAATGGTTCAAATCCATCGGATTTTGCTTTTTGATAATTGGATGTTCCTTCTAACTCCGCTACTAAAACCTTAATTTTGGAATCGCGCAAATTCAAAGCCTGTGCTCTACCCTGTGCACCATAACCAATTATGGCTACTACTTTATTACGCAGAATATCTAAATCCACATCTTTATCATAGTAAACTTTAGCCATATTTACCTCCTCTTAATTACTTATAGCTAATTTTCCCGAGCGAATAAGTTCTTTTATGCCTATCTTTTTAGCCTCCTGTAATACTTTTTCTACAAGATGACTATCTCCACAGATTTCTATAATGCAACTATCTTCTTTGTTATCCAAAACTTTTAAAGAGTAATCCGAGATAAGTTTATCTATTAATCCTACCGTATCTTCCCTTTTATTAATCTTTAATAAAATTAACTCTCTATCAATATACTCCTTACGAGTAAAATCTATCACTGTAATAACATCGATAAGTTTATTAAGTTGTTTCTTTATCTGTTCTAAAATTCGTTCATCTTCAGCATCAACAACAATTGTCATACAAGAAATAGTGGGGTCGTGAGTTTCTCCTACAGCTAAAGAATCTATATTATATCCTCTTGCACTAAACAAAGAGGCAACTCTTGCTAAAACACCAAATTTATTCTCTACCAAGACTTGAAGTGTATGTTTCATATCTTTTCTCTACCACTTCCTAAGCCATACCACCAATCATTCTATTTATAGCTTCTCCTGCTGGCACCATAGGAAAAACGTTTTCCTCCTCCTCTACCCAAAAATCAGCAATAATTGGTCCTTGGTAAGAAAGAAATTCTTTAATAGATTTCTTTAAATCTTTCTCTTTCGTTACCTTCATCCCTTTAACTCCATAACCTTCGGCAACTTTTACAAAATCAGGGTTCTTAAGAGGAGTCGCTGAGTAATGCTTATTGTAAAATAGCTCCTGCCACTGTCTTACCATACCTAAGTAATGGTTATTTAATATCGCTACTTTTACTCCGATATTATACGTACTTACTGTAGCCAACTCTTGTATATTCATCTGAATAGAACCATCCCCAGCGATATCAATTACTATCTTATCAGGGTTACCGAGCTTAGCTCCTACACTAGCAGGGAAACCATACCCCATCGTTCCTAAACCTCCACTAGATAAAAAATGGCGAGGATAATCTATCTTGTAGAATTGTGCTGCCCACATTTGATTCTGCCCAACCTCAGTAACTACTATAGCTTTCCCTTTAGTTTGTAAGTAAAGCTCCTCTACTACTTGTTGGGGCTTTATTTTAAGTTTACTCTTCTTATAATATAAAGGGTGTTTTCTCTTATAATCCTTAATTCTTTTCTCCCACCCTCCTAAATCAGGTAATCTACTGGTATCTAACTCCTCTAAAAGTTGTCCAAGAATATTTTTAGCGTCACCAACAATAGGAACATCTACCTTTATATTTTTACTTATAGACGTTGGGTCAATATCTATATGAATAATTTTTGCTTCAGGAGCAAAAGCATCAACTTTACCTGTAACACGATCATCAAAACGACAACCAATTGCTATAATAAGGTCACTTTCCGTAATAGCCATATTAGCATAAACTGTGCCATGCATCCCTGGCATACCTAAACTTAAAGGGTGTGTTCCAGGAAATCCTCCTAAACCCATCAAAGTGGTAGTTACAGGAATATTAATTTTCTCAGCGAATTTAACTAACTCCTCACTTGCCCCTGAAATAATCACACCTCCTCCGGCAATAATTACAGGCCTTTTAGTGTTGTATATTAACTTTAATGCTTTTTTAATCTGGCCCGGATGACCAAAATAGGTAGGCTTATAACCACGTATCTCTACTTTTTGAGGATAATTAAATTCTGCATCTTGCATCTGAATATCCACAGGTAAATCAACTAAAACAGGGCCTGGTCTACCTGTTTTAGCTATATGAAAAGCTTCTTTTATAGTTATAGCCAGATCTTTAATATTTTTTACTAAATAATTATGTTTTGTAATTGAGCGGCTAACTCCCGTTGTATCTGCTTCTTGAAAAGCATCGTTACCAATAAGAAAAGTTTTTACTTGACCGGTTATAGCCACAATAGGAACAGAATCCATATAAGCGGTAGCAATACCTGTGGTTAAATTTGTTGCTCCCGGGCCAGAGGTCGCAATACACACACCTACTTTACCTGTAGAGCGCGCATAACCATCAGCGGCATGAGCAGCAGCTTGTTCGTGTCTGGTAAGGATAAATTTTATGGGGGCATTATATAAAACATCAAATAAGGGTAAAACCGCTCCTCCCGGATAACCAAAAATTATCTCTACCTTCTCCTTACAAAGGCTCTCTATTAAAATCTGTGCACCTTTCATAATATTTTGATTATATCATTTAATTTCAAAAAAACAAAATATTTATTATCAATCTTTGTTTAAAGTCATCACCGCCCCACGATCAGCAGAAGTAACTACTTTTGCATAACGAGCTAGATACCCACTGCTCACTTTTGGTTTAGGTGGTCTAAACTTCTTTAACCTACTCTCTAATTCTTGGTTAGAAATTAAAATCTCTAACTTACCCTCTGGTATATCAATATTAATTTCATCACCATCTTTTACTACACCTATAGGCCCGCCTGCTTGAGCTTCGGGCGAAATATGTCCCACGCAAGGACCTCTCGTGCCACCGGAAAACCTTCCATCGGTAATTAAAGCAACTGACTTATGTAATCCTATACCTACAATAGCTGATGTAGGAGATAACATCTCTCTCATTCCCGGTCCACCACTGGGTCCTTCGTATCTAATAACTATAACTTCACCCTTATTGATCTCTCTCTTAAGAATAGCCTTCATCGCTCCCTCTTCAGAATCAAAAGTTTTAGCTCGACCTTTGAATTTTAACATATCGCTGTCAACAGCTGACTGCTTCACCACACAACCACGAGGAGCTAAGTTACCCTAAAGGATAGC